>NZ_JBNDHY010000002.1:0-78960 GCF_056755315.1 Monashia sp. HAY1-2A | reverse complement strand
TAGGCGCGTCCGACGATGCCCTGGAAGGTGCGGATGATGACGAACAGGGGCACGAAGCACAGCCACACGACGAGGGCGAGCAGGGGGCTGTAGACGACCATGAGCACGGTCGCGAGCGAGATCTGCGCGACGTTGACCATGAGCATGAGGCCGCCGAACTGCACGAACATCGAGATGGTGTCGACGTCGCTCGTCACCCGCGAGACCAGAGAACCGCGGCGCTCGGTGTTCTGGGTCAGCATCGCGAGGTCGTGGATGTGGCGGAAGGCCTTGAGCCGCAAGGTGGCCAGGCCGCCTTCGGAGGCCCGGAAGAGCCGGACGTTGACGAGGTAGGCCGACAGGGCCGTGACGACGACGCCGACGAGCGCGACCGCGATCCAGAAGCCGACGACGCCGGTGTCGGGCCCGCCACGAGCCAGGATGCCGTCGTCGGTGATGCGCTGGACGACGAACGGCACGAGGACGCGTCCGACGGTCGACAGCACGGCGAGCGCCATGGTGACCCCGATGCCGCGTCGCAGCTCGGGCGACAGCTGGAGCCCCCGCCGGAGGGTCTCGCCGGTGGTCAGCTCGTGACCCGTCGCGATGCCGTGGTGCTCCACCGGCGCCTGCGAACGGAGGCTCATCGGACCGCCTCCCGATCGTCGCCGCGTCCGTCGGGCCGCTCGGCGTCCTCGAGGTCGTACCCGTCGAGGTCGTACTCGTCGAGGTCCTCACCGCCCGCCTCGGCGGCGAGCGCCGCGCGTTCGGCCGCCTCGCGGGCGTAGGCCGTGACGAGCCGCTCGTACCCGGCGCACCGACGCATCAGCTCGTCGTGGCGGCCGTGGTCGACGACGCGCCCGGCCTCGACGTAGACGACCTGGTCCGCGAGCAGGATCGTGGCCATCCGGTAGGCCACGACGAGGACGGTCGTTCCCGAGCTGGCCTCGCGGAGCCGCGCCAGGATGGCCTGCTCGACACTGGGGTCGACGGCGGACGTCGCGTCGTCGAGGACCAGCAGCTGCGGCTCGCGGACCACCGCACGGGCCAAGGCGATCCGCTGGCGCTGACCGCCGGACAAGCTGGCACCGCGCTCGCCGACCCGCGTGTCGAGGGCGTCGGGCAGCCGCTCGACGAAGCCCGCGCCCTGGGCGACGTTGAGGGCGTGCCAGACCGCCTCGTCGTCGTGGTCGCCGCCGAGGGTGACGTTGCCGCGGACGGAGTCGTCGAACATGAAGGTCTGCTGGGCGACGAGGGCAGCAACGTCGCTGACGCCGCCCTTGCGCACCTCGCGCAGGTCGACGCCGTCGAGGAGGACGGCTCCGCTGTCGGGGTCGACGAGGCGCAGGACGAGGTTGGTCAGCGTCGTCTTGCCGCTGCCCGTCGGTCCGACGACGGCGACGGTCGAGCCGGGCGCGAGGTCGAGGGTGACGTCGACGACGGCCGGGTTGAGGTCGGTGCCGCCGTCCTCGGTCTCGATCTCGTAGGCGTAGGCGAGACCGTCGGCCTGCAGGTGGCTCGAACGGCCCTTCGGCAGCTCGCGGGTGCCGTAGGTCATGCCGCCCGTGGCCTCGAGCACCGCCTCGATGCGACGCCACCCGACGACGGCTCGCGGCAGCTCGGCCAGGACCCAGCCGAGCGCTCGCACCGGGAAGGCGAGGATCGAGAAGAGGTAGGCGATCTGCACGACCTGGGCGGCGGACAGGTAGCCGCTGCGGACGCGCAGCGTGCCGACGAGCAGCACGGCGAGCGTCCCAAGGGTCGGGATCGCCTCGATGGCCGGGTCGAAGCGCCCGCGGGTACGCCCGACCTCGACGTTGGCGTCGCGCAGCTCGTGCGTGACGGCCGCGAACCGCTCGGCCTCGTGGTCCTCGCGGCCGAGCGACTTGACGACGAGCGCGGCCTCGAAGCTCTCGTGGGCCACCTCCGACACGTCCGCGCGCAGCTGCTGCGCCCGGGTGACGCGCGGCGACATCGCTCGCTGGAACGCGACGTTGGCCGCGAAGAGCATGGGGAACACGGTGAGTCCGACGAGCGCGAGCCACGGGTCGATGACGGCCATCTGGACGATGCCGAAAACCAGCATGACGACGACGCCGAGTGCCATCGGCAGCGGAGCGAAGATGTTCCACGTCGCCTCGACGTCGGCGTTGGCGTTGGAGAGCAGCTGCCCGGACGGGTGCCGGTGGTGCCAGGCGAGGGGCAGCCGCAGGTACTGCCGGGTGACCCGCTGCCGGTACATCGCCCCGAGGTTGAACATGGCGATGCCGCCGGCGAGGCGGCGGCCGATGACACCGACGACGTTGACGAGGACGACGAGGGCGAGGACGCCGCCGATGGTCCACAGCTGCGCGGCGGTGACGTGCCGGGCCGCGATGGCGGGTGTGACCGAGTGGTCGACGACCCAGCCGATGGCCCACGCGGTGAGGCCGGTCATGACGCCGTACACGACGCTGCCGAGGACCGCGAGGGCGAACCACCGGGGTTGGTCCCTGATGCCGCGGCCGATGACGCCGAACCCCTCGCGCAGGGTGGAGGTGCCGCCGCGAGCACGCGGGGTCGATGGGCCGTTCACGGTGTGGCGCTCCCCTGTCGTCGGGCCGGTGTGGCCGGTGTGGCCGGTCGGGCCGCTGCTGCCGGCTGGTCGTGGCCGCCCCGGCACGGCGGCCCGCCGACTTCCCACCTTCTCACGCATCGGTGACGACGCCGTTTCGAGGACGCGTCCACAGCCACTCGGCGTCGGCGGCCGTGCCGTCGGCGGGGGTGCGGCGGAAGCCGAGGCGGGCGAGGACGCGGTGGCTCGCGGCGTTGTCGGGCGCGGTGCGCGCGACGACGGCGAGCCCCGCGGCGTCGAGCGCACGGCACATCGTGCCCAGCACGTCGGTCATGAACCCGCCGCCGCGGGCTTCGGGGACGAGGCCGTAGCCGACCTCGACGACACCGTCGACGGGCGGGCCGAAGCAGCCGATCGTGCCGACCGTCAGGCCGTCCGACCGGCGCACGACGTGGCGCGGCGACCACGCGTCGGGCCGGTCGAGCATGCCGACGGCGTCGAGGTCGTCCTGACGCGGGTAGCCGGGCGCCCACGTCGGCCGGCGCTCGCCGCGTCGCATGGCGTCGGCGTCCTCCCGCGTCACGGGGACCAGGCGCGCCCACCGGGTCTCGAGCGGGTCGGGCCCGATCGGGTCGGCGAGGGCACCGGTGGCCACCCAGTAGCGGCGGTGCCCGTCGACGGTCTGCTCGAGGTAGCCGCCGCACGACTCGACGGTGCGCGCGGACCCGACGTTGTCGTCGTCGCACGTGACGAGGACCGGGTCGATCCCCCGGGCGGCGGCCATCGCGAGCGCGAGCCGCAGCGCCGCCGTGGCGATGCCGCGTCGCCGCGCGAAGGGCGCGACGGCGTACCCGATGTGCCCGCCCTCGACGAGCAGCGCGGGGGTGAGTGCGTGCCGCAGCGCGACGGTCCCGACGACCCGCCCGTCCTCGACGACCCAGCGGTAGGACGACGCGACGCGTCCCTCGGGCAGCGCGAGGTCGGTGCGCTCCATGCGGCCGAGCCAGTCGACCCACTCGGCGAACACGGCGGGCTCGGCGAGCCGCGCGCGGTCGGTGTGCCGGTAGCCGGAGCCGTGGACGGTCTCGCCCTCGAAGGCGTCGACGAGCTCCCACCACGAGGCGGCGAGGTCGGTGGTGGGGCGCACGAGCTCGATCACCAGACGACCCTAGGCAGACCGTCGTGCCGGGGGCCACCGGGTTTGCCGAGGGGTCCCGCCTGAGAGGATGGGCGCCATGACGCGCCACGCCCGGACCGAACGGCTCCAGCTCTGTGACACGCTCGACCGGCTCGGCCCGGACGCACCCACCCTGTGCGAGGGCTGGGCCACCCGCGACCTCGCGGCGCACCTCGTCATCCGCGAGCACCGCCCGGACCTGCAGGCCGGCGTCTACGTGCCCTTCCTGGCCGACCGCCTCCAGCGCGAGCAGCGCGCCCTGGCCGACGGCGACTACCCCGGCCTCGTCGCCCGGGTGCGGGCCGGTGCACCGGCCTGGAACCCGATGCATCTCGGCGTGGTCGACGAGCTGACGAACACCGTCGAGTACGTCGTGCACCACGAGGACGTGCGCCGCGCCCAGCCGGACTGGGCGCCGCGCGAGCTGTCCGCCGACCTCGAGGCCGCGCTCTGGGGCGCGCTGCGCCGCACCGCGCGCCTCATGTTCCGCAAGGCACCGACCGGCATCGTGCTCGTCGCGCCGGGCCGCGGCCGGCACTCCGCCAAGCTCCCCGACGCGCACGGCACCGTCGTCCTGCGCGGCGCGCCGCTCGAGCTGCTCCTGTTCGCCTACGGCCGCCAGGACGTCGCCCAGGTCGAGGCCTCGGGGGACGCCGACGACATCGCCGCCCTGCAGGGCGCCCACCTCGGCATCGCCTGACGAGCACCCGACCGCACGGGATCCCCGCGCACGCCGCTACCGGACGGTGACCCCGGCCTCGCGGAGGGCGTCCTTGACCTGGCCCACGGTCAGCTCGCCGAAGTGGAAGACGCTCGCGGCGAGGACGGCGTCGGCCCCGGCCCGGACGGCGGGTGCGAAGTGCTCGAGGCGGCCGGCTCCCCCGCTCGCGATGACCGGCACGGAGACCTCGGCGCGGACGCGACGGATCAGCTCGAGGTCGAAGCCGTCCTTGGTGCCGTCGGCGTCCATCGAGTTGAGGAGGATCTCGCCGGCGCCGAGCTCGGCGGCCCGGGCGCACCACTCGACGGCGTCGAGGTCGACCGGGGTGCGTCCGCCGTGGGTCGTCATGACGAAGTCGTCGGTGGGTCGGCCGTCGTCACCGAGCCGGCGCCGGACGTCGGCCGACAGGACGAGCACCTGCGCGCCGAAGCGCCAGGCGATCTCGGAGATGAGCTCGGGTCGGGCGATGGCGGCGGTGTTGACCCCGACCTTGTCCGCCCCGGCCCGCAGCAGCCGGTCGACGTCGTCGACGGCGCGCACACCCCCACCCACCGTGAGCGGGATGAAGACCTGCTCGGCCGTGCGCCGGACGACGTCGTAGGTGGTCTCGCGGTTGCCGCTGCTCGCGGTGACGTCGAGGAAGGTCAGCTCGTCGACGCCCTGGGCGTCGTAGACCTTCGCCAGCTCCACGGGGTCGCCGGCGTCGCGGAGGTTCTCGAAGTTGACACCCTTGACGACGCGCCCGGCGTCGACGTCGAGACAGGCGATGACGCGGGTGGCGACGGGCATGCGCCAAGGCTAGGGCAGGCGGGTGCGCCGCCGGCGGTCGGTATCGTCGCCGCCATGTGGGACGACGTCGCGACGCCGCCGCGCCCCGAGGACGTGGAGGCCGTCGTCTCCCGCACGCTCGCGGCAGCGCCGCGCTGCGGCGACACCGTCGTCGTGGCGGTCGACGGGCACAGCGGCGCGGGCAAGACGACGCTGGCCCGCGGCATCCGCGACGCCCTGACCGCCGCCGGCGTCACCGGCGTCGGGCTCCTGCACCTGGACGAGATCTACCCCGGTTGGGACGGCCTGGCCGCGGCGCCGGGCCTGCTGGCCGAGCAGGTCCTCGCCCCGCTGTCGCGCGGGGAGCCCGCGGCGTACCGACGCTGGAGCTGGGTCCGGCAGACGTGGGCGGACACCCGCGAGGTGGCGCCATGCCGAGTCCTCGTCGTCGAGGGCTGCGGCAGCAGCGTCGGACCGGCGCGGCCGTTCGTGGCCGTCGCGGTCTTCCTCGACGCCGACCGCGACCTGCGCCGCACCCGGGGCCTGGCTCGCGACGGCGACGCGTACGAGCCGCACTGGGAGCACTGGGCCCGGCAGGAGGCGGCGCTCTTCGCGTCGGACCGCACGAGGGAGCGCGCGGACCTCGTCATCGACACCTCTAGTCTCTGAGGCATGGACCGGATCGAGACGCGGCCGCACGCGCTGCACGGCACGACGGGATGAGCGCCCGCACCGCCCGCACCGCCATCCGTCCCCTTCCACCCGTCTGGGTCATGGCCGTCGCGCTCGTCGCCGTCGCCGCGAACCTGCGCATCGCCATCACCAGCGTTCCGCCCGTGCTCGACAGCATCTCGGCCGACCTGCACCTGTCGCACGCGGCCGCCGGTGCGCTGACGACGCTGCCCGTCCTGTGCATGGGCGTGTTCGCGCCCGTCGCGAGCCGGCTGGCCCACCGGCTCGGCGCCGTGGCCGCCGTCCTGGCCGCGGTGGGGAGCATCCTCGTCGGCACGGTGAGCCGCCTCGCCGGCGACCACGGCGTCGTGCTGTACGCCGGTACCTTCCTCGCCGGGGTCGGCATCGCGGTCGCCGGCACCCTCCTGCCGCGGCTCGTCAAGACGTTCTTCCCGCCCGAACGGGTCGGGCTGGTGACCGGCCTCTACATGCTCGCCATGATGGGCGGCGCCGCGGTGAGCTCGGCGCTGTCGGTGCCGCTGGCCGACCGGCTCGGCTCGTGGCAGGCCTCCCTCGGGTCCTGGTCGGTCGTCGCCCTCGTCGGCGGGCTCGCGTGGGCGCCGTTCACGCGGCGGGCCAACCCGCACCACACGACGGGCGAGGAGGGCGCCGGACGCCTGCCGTGGCGCAGCCGCACCGCGTGGCTCGTCGCGCTCTACCTCGCGCTGCAGTCGTGGTGCTTCTACTCCGCCATCACGTGGCTCGCGCCGACGTACGTCGAGCAGGGATGGTCCCGCGCCTCCGCGGGGTACCTCGCCGCCGCGTTCAGCGCCGCCCAGATCGTCTCCGGTCTCGTGGGGCCGCTCCTCAGCGACCGGACCCGCGACATGCGCCGGCTGCTCCTGCCGTCGGCCGTCCTCGGCGTGGTCGGCAGCCTCGGCGTCTCCTTCGCGCCGCTCGCCGCTCCGTGGCTCTGGGCCCTCGTCACCGGGCTCGGGCAGGGCGCCGCGTTCTCGCTCGCACTCGTCCTGCTCGTCCGGTACGCCGTGACGCCGGACGCCAGTGGCCGCCTCACCGGGATGGCCTTCCTCGTCTCCTACGGCCTCGCCTCGGTCGGGCCGCTCGCCATGGGCCTGGTCCGCGACGTCTCGGGCGGGCTGTCGCCCGTCTGGCTCGTCCTCGGCGTCATCGGCGTCGTCCAGGGTCTCGTCGTCCTCCTCCTGCGGCCGGACCTGCGCCGGGTGGGCTGACCGGCCCGTCGGCGCCCGTCCCGTCGGGGCGTGGACACGCGTGTGACGGGTGTGTCCTCTGCGCATCCGTGCGCGCGGCTGCGGCGAATCCTGTCAATTCGGACGAAACCGCTCACATCCTCCCGATCGGCATCGCACACTGCTGTGCGGCCGGTCTCGTGACCTGTCCCCCGCTCGGGCGAGACGGCATCCCTCCACGACGGACAGCGACGTTCGACGACCCTGACTTCCGAGGAGACGACCGATGCCCCTCCACCCCACCACGTCCGGCCCCGCCGCCGGCCCACGACGTCCCCGGACGCGTCGCGCGAGCCGCCTGCTCGCCGCCGCGGTCTCGGTGGCCGCCGCCGCGACCCTGCTGCCGGCCACTGCCGCGGGCGCCGCCGTGGCGCCGGCCGCAGTGGGTCTCGCGGGCATGGCCGGCGTCGCGGCCGTCGCCGTGCCGGGCCCGGTGACCCTGTCGGTCGTCGCCGGTCCGACGCGCGGCGGGACCGTCGTCGAGCTGTCCGGCACCGGCGTCGCCTCGGCCACCAGGGTGTGGTTCGGGGGCACGGCGGTGACCGCCATCCAGCCGCTCTCCACCACCCGCATCCGCGTCACGACCCCCGCCCGCCCAGCCGGCGTCGTGTACGTGCGCGTCTCGAACGCGGCGGGCTTCTCGCCCCAGTCCCTGCGCTCCACCTTCGCGTTCGAGGCCGTCCCGACCGTGTCACGGCTGTCGACGACGCTCGGCTCGACGTCCGGGGGCACCCCGGTGACGCTGACGGGAACGGGCCTCTACCGGGCCTCGGCCGTGCGGTTCGGCACGGCATACGCGCGGATCGTCGCGCGGGTGTCGGCCACGGAGCTTCGCGTCACCACACCCGCCCATGCCGTGGGACTCGTCGACGTACGCGTCACGACGCCCGGCGGCACGTCGGCGGCGACGACGGCCACCCGCTTCCGCTACGCCGTCACGCCCACCCTCACCGGCCTGTCCACCAGCGCAGGTCCGACGGCGGGCGGCCAGACGGTCACGATCAGCGGCACCGCCCTCACCGGTGCCACGACCGTCTGGTTCGGCACCTCACGCGCCCCGTCGTTCACGCGCCTGTCCGCGACGTCGGTGCGCGCCGTCACCCCCGCCCGCCCGGCGGGGACGGTCGACGTCCGCGTCACGACGCCGAACGGCACGACCCCCGTCGTCCCGAGCGGCCGGTACTCGTACGAGGCGGTCCCGACCGTGACGAACGTGTCGCCCTCGAGCGGCCCGTCGCGCGGCGGCACGGTCGTGACCCTGACGGGCACGAACCTCGGCAACGCCAGCTCCGTCTTCTTCGGCGGCACCCGGGTCCTCCAGGTCACCCGGGTCTCGGCGTCGACGCTGAAGGTCACCGCCCCCGCGCACGCCGCGGGGACGGTCTGGGTCCGGGTCACCTCCGCCGGCGGCTGGTCGGCGGTGGGCCCGGCGACGAGGTACACCTTCGGCGCCCCGCCCGCGGTGACGGGTCTTTCGGCAGACGCGGGGCCGCTCGCGGGCGGCACGGTTCTCACGGTCACCGGCACCCACCTCGAGGACGTCACCTCGGTGCGGTTCGGCAGCACGCCGGGCACCGACCTCGTCGTCGTCAGCTCGACGACGCTCCGGGTCACGACCCCCGCGCACGCCGCGGGCACGGTGTCGGTGCGCGCGGTCAACGCCAACGGCACCTCCCCCGACGACGCCGCGGCGACGTTCGCCTACGAGCCCGCCCCGCGCGTCACCTCGCTGTCGGTCCCGGCCGGCCCGCTGCGCGGTGGCACCGTCGTCACCCTGACCGGCACGACGTTCGGGCGGGCCCAGTCGGTCACCTTCGACGGCGTGCCGGGAACCGCCCTCGTCCGGGTGTCCGACACGGAGCTCCGCGTGACGAGCCCCGCCCACGCCGACGGCACCGTCGACGTGCAGGTCGTCGCGCCCGGCGGCACGTCGGCCACCGGCTCGGCCAGCCGCTTCGTCTACCAGGCTGTCCCGACCGTCACCGGCGTGACGCCCACGCTGTCGCGGACCAGGGGTGGCACGACCGTCACCATCACCGGCACGGCCTTCGACCGCGTCAGCGCGGTCACGTTCGGCAGCAAGCCCGCGACGGCGTTCACCCGGGTCTCCTCCACCACGGTGACCGCCACCGTGCCGCCGATGGCGGAGAGCGTCGTCAACCTCCACGTCGTCACACCCGGTGGCAACTCGGCTCCTCGTGCCGCCAACGCCTTCACTTACCAGGACCCGCCGGTCGTCACCCTCGTGTCGCCGTCGTCCGGCCCGCTCGCGGGGGGTACCACCGTCACGCTGAGCGGCACGTCGTTCCAGAACGCGTCCGCCGTGCTGTTCAACGGGGTACCGGCCACGTCCTTCACCCGGGTCTCGGCGACCCGCCTCACCGCCGTCGTCCCGGCCCGGGTCTGGACCGGCACGGTGCCGGTCCGCGTCACCACCCCCGCCGGCACCGTCGTCAAGAGCGACGGCTTCCTCTACGACGCCGGCGCCTCGCTGCAGCCGGGCCAGTCCCTGACCGCGGGCACGACGATGCGCTCGCCCAACGGCGCCTACACGCTGACGCTCCAGCCCGGCGGCGACCTCGTGCTGACCAAGGGCACCACCCGCCTCTGGTCGGCCGGCACCACGGGCACCGGCAACCGGCTGACCGTCCGCGCGGACGGCAACGTCGTCCTGCTCAACGCGAGCGGCGCGGGCATCTGGAGCAGCGCGACGTCCGGCTGGACGGGCGCGCACTTGACGCTCGGTGACGACGGGCTCCTGCTCCTGAGCCAGGGCGTCACGCCCGTCTGGGACCACCGTGGGATCCGGTACGACCGCCTCCTGTCGGGGCAGACCCTGCGCGCCGGCGAGTCGCTGCAGTCGGTCAACGCGTCGTGGCGCCTCACGATGCGCACCGACGGCAACCTCGTCGTCACGACCTCGGCCGGCCGGCTGCAGTGGTCGGCGCTGACGTCGGGCTCGGGCAACGTCGCCGTCATGCGCACCGACGGCAGCTTCGTCGTGAAGTCCCGCTCGGGATCGGTGCTGTGGTCGACGAAGACCACCGACGCCCCCGGGTCGATCGTGCGGATGCTCGGTGACGCGAACGTGGCGGTGTACGAGGGCCCCAAGGTCGTGTGGGCCATCACCGGCGGTCCGGGCCCGCGCAGCTGGGCGTGCTACTCCAAGGCCACCCAGACGTGCATCACCCGCTTCGGCTACTACGGCCAGAGCGCGTGGGGCTACCCGGTCGACGCTTGGGGCAACAACTGCACCAACTTCTCTGCCTACCGCCTGTCCCGCGACGGCGTGCCCAACCCCGGAAACCTCGGCAACGCGGCGACGTGGGACGACCGGGCCCGGGCCAAGGGCTTCGTCGTGGACCAGAGGCCGAAGGTCGGCACCATCGCGCAGTGGAACAGCAACCACGTGGCCTACGTCGACTGGGTCAGCTCCGACGGCACGAAGGTCGCGATCTCCGAGAGCGGGTACGGCGGCACGGTCCTCGGCGTCACGTACACCTCGATGAGCGGTCGCCGCATCCTCACGAAGGGCACGTCGTCCTGGCCGTCGAACTTCATCCACTTCCGCTGAGCGGGCACCGGTGACGGCGGGGTTGAGCCGGCTGTCCCAGCGGACTTCACCGCCCGCGCCCGACCCATCGGCTGCACCGGCTCGTCGCCGACGACCTCTGGGCGTCGAACGGGCCCGTGGTCGGGTCAGGCGGCCGTAGCATCCGGCAGACGCTGCCACCAGAAGGGATCCCGTTGTCCGAGCTCCAACCCGTGCCCTCCACGCCCGAGCCCGCCGGCGGCGTCCCCACACGGGCCACGCAGCGGGTCGCCGACCCCGCACGACCCCGCCTCTCGTGGTTCGCGCGCCGACGGCGAGCAGCGCTCGACCGTGCGTCCGCCCGCATCCACGACGGGCTCTGCGCCGAGGCCGGCCACGGGGAGGCGCCGTCATCCCCGGCGGGCGTCTCGGGCGGTGTCCTGGCGATCTCGGTGCTGGTGCTGCTGGGATACGCCACCACCGTGGTTCTGCTCGTCGTGGCCACGTTCGCGTCGAAGAACGCGGTCGCCTGGTTCGGTGTCGTGCTCGGCTGGCTGGTCGTGGCCGCGGTCTCGCCACGCCCTGGCCGTCTCGAGGACGTCCACCTGCTGCCGGCGCACGCCTACCCGAACACGCACGGTCTCGTCGCGGTCGTGGCCGAGGCCGTCGGTACGCCCAGGCCCGACCTCATCGCGGTGTCGACGGAGTTCAACGCCGGCGTGTCGCGGGTGGGTTGGGGGCGCCGTCAGGCCCTCGTCATCGGCCTCCCGCTCCGGACACTCTTGAGCGACGACGCCCGCGTCGCTCTGCTCGCGCACGAGATGGGCCACCTCCGCGGCGGAGACACGACCGTGGGCCATCTCGTCTGGACGGCACACGGCGTGCTCGGCCGTGCCGCCACCCTGCTCGTCCCCTTGCCGGCCGACGCGTACTCGGACTTCGTCGACTACCGGCGCGCGAGCTCCGAGGCCGTCATGAACGCCTTCGGATCCCTGGTGCTGCGGATCCTGTCCGTGCCGGCGACGCTCCTGCTGCTCCTCTTCGAGCGGCTCGCGGCGGTCGACTCGCAGCGACGCGAGTACCTCTCGGACCTCCGGGCCGCTGACGTCGCGGGCACCGCCGCGGTGGTTCGGCTCCTCGTCACGCTCGAGAGCGTGTCGGGCCTGCGAACGCTGACGGCCGCCGGTGTACGTCGCCGCGAGGACCCGTTCGCCGTCCTCGAGTCGGTGCGCGCACGTCCGGCCCCGACGGCCGAGCAGGTCGCCGCCGCCCGCCGCCGTGCCGAGGACCAGGACCTGCGTTGGGACGCGAGTCACCCGCGCGACGACCTGCGACTGTCGCTCGTCGAGGCACGCGACGCCGAGGGCACGCTGGCCCTGTCCGATACGGAGGACGCCGACGGTGAGCTGGCCCGGCTACGACCCGCTCTCACTCGACAGCTCGAGGACGAGCTGATCCACCCGAACACCTGAGGCCCGGTCGCGACCCACCGGAGGGCTGTGGTCCGGGCGCGCCGAGGTCCGGGCCGGATCGTCGGTGCCGGCGCGCGCGGCCTAGCCTTGGGGGATGGATCTCGGCCTCGACTTCGGCACCACGTACACCGTCGTCGCCCACGCCGACCGGGGCAACTACCCGGTGGTGGCCTTCCTCGACGAGGACGGAGACGCCCGTGACCACTTCCCGTCCGTCGTCGCGGACGACGGAGGGACGCTGCTCCACGGCTTCGCGGCGCTGGAGGCGGCCCGCCGGGGCGCGCCGTCCGCGCGTTCGTTCAAGCGGCTGCTCGCCGAGCCCCGCGTCACGCCGGACACCCCCATGCGCCTCGGCGACCGGCAGGTGCCGCTGTTCGACGTCCTGACCGGGCACTTCTCGGCCGTGCTGGACGCGCTCCGGACGGGCTCGAGCATCGAGGGCAGGCTGGATCGGACGGCCACACCGCGGGCCGTGCTCGGTGTACCCGCCCAGGCCAACAGCGCCCAACGCTTCCTCACGCTGGAGGCCTGCCGGCGGGCCGGCTTCGACGTGGCCGGCCTGGTCAACGAGCCCTCGGCCGCCAGCTTCGAGTTCGCCCACCGGCAGGCACGGTCGATCACGTCTCGGCGAGACCTCGTCATCGTCTACGACCTCGGCGGAGGCACCTTCGACGCGTCGTTGCTGCGGCTGTCGGGCACCCACCACGAGGTGCTCGACTCCTTCGGCGTCAACCGGCTCGGCGGGGACGACTTCGACCAGGAGCTCGCCGCGGTCGCCCTTCGGGCTGCCGGCCGTTCGGGCACCGAGCTGTCCGAGGTGTCGTGGGCGAGCCTGCTTGAGGAGTGCCGCGAGGCCAAGGAGCGGATCGGTCCGCAGTCCCGACGGGTCACCGTCGAGGTACCCGGGGTCGATGACGACGGCAGCACCGCAGTGACCGTTCCCGTCGACGACTTCTACTCCGCCGTGACGCCCCTCGTCGCGGCCACCACCGAGGCGATGGAGCCGCTGGTGCGGTCGCTCTCGGCCGACGACGACGGTGACGAGCTGCAGGGAGTGGCCGGCATCTACATCGTCGGCGGCGCGAGCGGCCTGCCGCTCGTCCCCCGCGTGCTGCGGTCGCGCTTCGGTCGTCGCGTGCACCGCTCCCCGCTGCCGAGCGCGTCCACGGCCGTCGGCCTCGCCATCGCGGCCGACCCCGACGCGGGGTTCTCGCTGCGCGACCGGCTCTCGCGCGGCTTCGGCGTCTTCCGCGAGCGCGAGGCCGGGGCTGCCGTGTCCTTCGACCCGGTGCTCGACCGATCGCTGCCGACCGCCGACGCGCTGGGCGAGCCGGAGTCCGCCGCCCCGGTGGTCGTGACCCGCCGGTACCAGGCGGCTCACAACATCGGCTGGTTCCGGTTCGTGGAGTACTCCTCGGTCGACGACCAGGGCGAGCCGCGCGGCGACCTCGCGCCGATGGCCCAGATCGTCTTCCCGTTCGACCCGGAGCTCCAGCAGGCGGCGGACCGGACCGCGAGCGGCGAGGCTCTCGACGCGTCGGTCCTGCAGGGCCTGCCCATCGTGCGCCTCGAGGCCGGGCCGCTGCTCGAGGAGCGCTACACCGTCGACTCGGACGGCATCGTCGAGCTCTCCCTCACCGACCTGACGACCGGCTACCGGCAGGAGCACGTGCTCCGCGTCTGAGCCGGGTGTGGACGGCGCCGCCCTTTTCGCGTTAATGTCATTGACATGAAAGAAGCGGCCCCCGCGTCACGGCCGTACGTCATGGATGCGCGGGCCCGCGCTGCGGCCGAGACGGGCGAGCGGATCCTGGACGCGACGGCCAGCCTCTTCGTCGAGGTCCCGTACGCCCGTCTCACGCTGGCCGGCGTCGCAGAACGGGCCGGCGTCACGGTGCAGACGGTGATCCGTCGCTTCGGCGACAAGGAGCGCCTGGTCGCCGCAGCCGCGGCACGCGGACGCGCCGCGGTGCAGGCCCAGCGTCAGGAGGCGCCGGTCGGCGACCTGCGAGGGATCGTGCACAACCTCGTCGAGCACTATGAGCAGGCCGGCGCGATCGCGCTCCGGCTGCTCGCCGAGGAGGAGTCCTCGCCGACCATCGCCGAGATCGCGCAGAGCGGCCGAGACCTCCACCGCCAGTGGTGCGCCCGCGTCTTCGCGCCGACCCTTGCGAACCTGCGTGGACCCGCACGCCGACGGCGTCTGGCCCAGCTCGTCGCCGTGTGCGACGTCCACACCTGGAACCTGCTGCGCACCGACGCCGGTCTGAGCCGGCGCCAGGTCACCGAGGCGCTGCTCGAGATCCTCGAGCCGCTCACCCAACCCGCTGCTGCGCCGAGCAGCTGAGCGATCGGAGCGACCATGTCCGTCGTCCTCGCCTACACCTCCCCCGCCATCGGTCACGTGTTCCCGATGACGCCGCTGCTGCTCGAGCTGCGACGGCGCGGCCACGACGTGCACGTCCGCACCCTGGCCTCCCAGGTGGAGACGCTGCGCGGGCTGGGGCTGTCCGTTCAGCCCATCGACCCCGCCGTCGCGGCCATCGGCCACACCGACTGGTCCGCCCGCGGTGCTCGGCGTGCTCTCGAGAGGACCGTCCTCACCTTCTGCGAACGGGCCGGCCTCGACGGACCGGACCTGCAACGGGCCATCGACGAGGTCCACCCCGACGTCGTGGTCGTCGACCTCAACGCCTGGGGCGCATCCCTGACCGCCGAGGCCTGGGGCGGACCGTGGGCCTTCTTCAGCCCGTACACCCCACCCATCCGCTCACGGGGCACACCGCCGTTCGGGCCGGGACTGGCACCGATCCCCGGACCCGTCGGACGCGTCCGCGACGCCCTGCTCCGACCGCTCGTGCTGGGCGCCGCCGAGGCGGCGATGACGCCCAGGATCAACGCCCTGCGCAGGCAGCGTGGCCTGCCGGTCGTGACGTCGGCCGACGCGTTCTTCCACCGCGCCGACGTGATGCTCGTGGCGACCGCCGAGCCGTTCGAGTACCCGCACCCCGACTGGAGCGGCCGGGTCGCCATGATCGGCGCGCTCCCCTGGGAACCTCCGGTCCAGGTCCCGGAGTGGCTCGACGACCTCGAAGGACCGCTGGCCCTGGTGACGACCTCCTCGGAGTACCAGGCCGACGGGGACCTCGTCCGGGCGGCGGTCGACGGCCTCGCCGGCGAGCCGTTCACCGTCGTCGTCACCGCACCGGCCGGCACGAGCGGGACCCACGGCGACGTCGCCGCTGCCGCGGGGAGGTCAGCAGGCAACGTCCGGGTCCTCGACTTCGTGCCGCACGGCCCCGTCCTGGAGCGGGCCGTCGTCGCCGTCACGCACGGCGGGATGGGCGCCACGCAGAAGGCTCTCGCCCGGGGGGTGCCGGTCTGCGTCGTCCCCTTCGGCCGCGACCAGCACGAGGTGGCCGCCCGCGTCGTGCACGCGCGTGCGGGGACCCGGTTGTCGCCACGCAGGCTGACGCCGGCGTCCTTGCGCCACAAGGTCCGTCAGGCGATGACCATGGCCGAGGGTGCGCGCCGGGTCGCCGCCGGCTACACCGCCGCGGGCGGGGCGGTGTCCGGGGCGGACCACGTGGAGGCGCTGCTCATCGGGCACTAGGTACGGTGCGCCGGCTCTTGCTCTTGTGGCGACCGTCGTCGTCGACGAACCTGTTGCCATGGACCCGATGGCCGACACACCGCACGGGCAGGGCATTCCGACGCACCAGACGGTGCCGATCGCGGACTACGGGTTCCTGTCGGACGGTGAGGTGGCGGCGCTCGTGGCTCCCGGCGGGGACGTCGACTGGATGTGCCTGCCGCGCTTGGACTCCCCGAGCGTCTTCGGCGCGATGCTCGGGCGGCACTCGGGGCGCTTCCGCCTGGGGCCCTCGGACGTGAGCGTGCCGTCGGCACGCCGCTACCTGCCGGGGACGATGGTGCTCGAGACGAGCTGGGGCACCCCGACGGGGTGGATCATCGTCCGGGACGTCCTGCTCATCGGTCCGTGGCACCACGACGACGGGGTGTCCCTGAAGCACCAGCGCACGCCCGTGGACTACGACTCCGAGCACACGCTCCTGCGCAACATCCGCTGCGTGTCGGGCGAGGTGCAGCTGGTGATGGAGTGCGAGCCCGTGCTCGACTACGGCCGTCGGACGGCGCGATGGGAGTACACCGACCGCGGTTACCACCAGGGGCGCGCATCGGCCGAGGGGTCCGACGTGTCGCTGACGCTGACGACGGATCTTCGTCTCGGCTTCGAGGGCGGGCAGGCCACGGCCCGGACGCTGCTCAAGGCCGGCGACGAGCGCTTTCTCGCCCTCTCGTGGGGGGCCGTCCCGCCACCGCTGACCAGCGCCGAGGCGCACGACCGGCTCGAGTGGACGGCGCACCACTGGCAGCACTGGCTCGCGCGCGGCCGCTTCCCCGACCACCCGTGGCGCAGCTACCTGCAGCGAAGCGCCCTGACGCTCAAGGGACTGACGTACGCCCCGACCGGAGCCATCGCGGCGGCCGCGACGACGTCGCTACCGGAGACCGTCGGGGGGGCACGCAACTACGACTACCGCTTCACCTGGATCCGTGACGCGACGTTCGCTCTGTGGGGCATGTACTCGCTCGGGTTCGACTGGGAGGCAGTCGACTTCTTCTCGTTCATCGCCGACGTCGCCGAGCGTGACGACGACCTGCAGATCATGTACGGGATCGGTGGAGAGCGTGACCTCTCCGAGTCGACGCTCGACCACCTGCCCGGGTACGCCGGCTCACGGCCGGTGCGCGTCGGCAACGCCGCCCACTCGCAGGTGCAGCACGACGTCTGGGGCGCGCTCCTCGACTCCGTGTACCTGCACTCGAAGGTCGCCGACCACCTGGACGGGCGGATCTGGCCGATCCTCGGCAAGCAGGTCGAGGCGGCCCTCAAGCACTGGCGGGAGCCGGACGCGGGCATCTGGGAGGTACGCGGCGAGCTGCAGCACTTCACCTCCTCGAAGATCATGTGCTGGGTCGCGGCGGACCGCGGTGCGCGCCTCGCCGCGATGATCGGCCAGGAGGCCGAGGCCTCCCAGTGGCGGCTGGCCGCCGACGAGATCAAGGCGGACGTCCTCGAACACGGCGTCGACGATCGCGGCGTGCTGACCCAGTACTACGGGACCGACGCCCTCGATGCGTCGCTGCTCCTGGCGCCGCTGGTGCGGTTCCTTCCGTCCGACGACCCGCGGATCCGGGCGACGGTGCTCGCGATCGCGGACGAGCTCACCGAGGACGGGTTGGTGCTGAGGTACCGGGTGGACGAGACCGATGACGGGTTCTCCGGCAAGGAGGGCACCTTCACGATCTGCTCGTTCTGGCTCGTGTCGGCGCTGTCCGAGATCGGGCAGCACCGGCGAGCTCACGAGCTGTGCGCCAAGCTGCTGTCGCTCGCCGGGCCGCTCGAGCTCTATGCCGAGGAGATCGACACCCACACCGGGCGCCACCTGGGCAACTTCCCGCAGGCGTTCACCCACCTGGCCCTGATCAACGCGGTCATGCACGTGATCGCCCACGAGCACGAATCTGGTCGGTCCGAGTGAGCCGGAACCGCCACCGGTTGAGCGGGGCCGGGCCTTGCCACGGCACTCACGTCTCGCACGATGACGCGGAGGTCCCCGAGGCCTGGTGGGGATGGCGCGGGCGAGCCCCGGCGGCAGGCAGCCGGACGGCGACGTGCAGTCCGCCACCCGGACGCGGGGTGAGCGTGAGGGTCCCGTCGTGTGCCCGGACGATGCTGTCCACGATGGCGAGGCCGAGGCCGACACCGGCGTGCTCGGTTCGCGTGCGTCCGGCCCCGCGTTGGAAGGGCTCGGCGAGCGTGCCGACCAGGGCGGCGTCGAGGTGCTCACCGGTGCTCTCGACGGTGAGCACGACGCTCCCCTCGGTCGGCGCGCTGGTCGTGACCCACACCGTGCCGCCCCGAGGCAGGTTGTGGACGATCGCGTTGTGCGCGAGGTTCGTCGTCATCTGTTGCAGGAGCACCGGCGACCCGAGCGTCGAGGCGGTGTCGCCCGAGGTCTCGATGGCGACACCACGCTCCTCTGCCAGCGGGAGCAGCGTCTCGGCGGCGTCCTCCGCGAGCAGTGACAGGTCGACCTCCTCCCGGGTGAAGGAGCGCTGGCCGGACCGGCTGAGCAGGAGCAGCGCCTCGGTGAGCCGGACTGCCCTGGCGTTGAGGTCGAGGAGCCGTCCGACGAGCTGCCCGTGGTCGTGGTCCGGGTCCTTGCGGGCCACCTCGAGGAGGGTCTGGGTGATCGCGAGGGGGGTGCGCAGCTCGTGCGAGGCGTTGGCGGCGAAGCGCCGCTGTTCGGCGACGTGTGCCTCGAGCCGCGCGAGCATGGTGTCGAAGGCGTCTGCGAGCTCACGGAACTCGTCGCTGCGGCCCTCGAGCCGGACCCGGTGCGCCAGCGAGCCGGTGGCCGCGACGCGGGTCGCCTCGGTGATCCGGCTCAGGGGCGCCAGCATCCGTCCGGCAAGCAGCCACCCCCCGACGAGGCCGAACGCGAGAAGGAACGTCAGCGCCTGGACGGCGCGCGGCGTGAACGCATCGAGGAGGTCGGAGCGCGTCGGGGTGAAGGGGCCCGGCAGGCCCGGACCGGTGCGCGTGTGCTCGGGCACGTAGCGCAGGAGGAAGACCCAGACCGTCGCCAGCAGCAAGGTGCCCGCGACCATGAGGAAGCCCGTGTAGCTGAGCGTGAGCTTGAGGCGGACGCTCAGGCCCGGCGGCCTAGGCACCCGGACCGCCCCGACCGGCGTCCGGCCCTGCGTCGATGCGGTAGCCGACGCCGGGAACCGTGGCGATGACCCACGGTTCGCCGAGTCGCTTGCGCAGCGCCGAGACCGTGATGCGGACGGCGTTGGTGAACGGGTCGGCGTTCTCGTCCCAGGCCCGCTCGAGCAGCTCTTCGGCGCTGACGACACCGCCGTCCGCACCCACGAGGACCTCGAGCACCGCGAACTGCTTCCGGGTGAGGCCGACGTACCGACCGTCGCGGTAGACCTCGCGGCGGAACGGGTCGAGCCTCAGACCTGCGATCTCGCGCACCGGTGGTCGGCTGTGGGTGCGCCGGCGGTCGAGCGCCCGGAGGCGGAGCACGAGCTCCCTCAGCTCGAACGGCTTGGTGAGGTAGTCGTCGGCGCCGAGCTCGAAGCCCGAGGCCTTGTCCTCGATGCGGTCGGCCGCCGTCAGCATGAGGATCGGCGTCCCGGCACCGGACTCGACGATGTGCCTGGCGATCTCGTCGCCGCTGGGTCCAGGGACGTCGCGGTCGAGCACGGCGATGTCGTACGCGTTGACGGCCAGCAGCTCCAGGGCGAGGTCGCCGTCCCCGGCCGTGTCGGCCGCGATCGCCTCCAGCCGCAGGCCGTCACGGATGGCTCCTGCGAGCAGGGGCTCGTCCTCGACGACCAACACGCGCATGCGCCAAGGATAGGGACCGCGCCCCTATCGTCCGCGTATCGAAAACGGCATACGCGCCGGCAACGCGGCCCGGGCTTGGCTGGGCGGCATGTTCCCGTTCCAGCACTCCTCGGCGCGACGGCACCGCCGTCGGTCGGCCCTGCCCACCGTCCTCGGCATCGTCATCGTGCTGGTGGGCGTCACCGCCTGCCGCGCGCCGGCCGATGGGTCGGCAGCACCACCCGGGGTTGCCGAGCCGTCCGTGCACGCCTCCTACGAGCGCATCCGAGCGACTGCCTCCCTCCACGCCCCCGGTGAGCTGACCGGCGACACGCACGGACTCGGCGTCGCGGACGGTCGGCTCCCTGACGGTGTCACGGCGTTCGACACCGGGTTCCCGGCCCTGAGCAAGCTCGACCCGGCCCTGGTCCGCGCCCTCCGCAGGGCCACGACGGCTGCCGAGCGGCAGGGGGTCACGATCTTCGTCAACAGCGGCTGGCGCTCGGCGGCCTACCAGGACCGGCTGCGCGACGAGGCGGTCACCAGGTACGGCACGGGTGCGGAGGCCTCCCGCTGGGTCGCCGACGCAGCCGCGTCCCCCCACGTCGCGGGAGAGGCGGTCGACGTCGGGGAGCTCGACGCCACCACGTGGCTCTCGCAGCACGGGGCGACATACGGCCTGTGCCAGGTCTACGCCAACGAGCCCTGGCACTACGAGCTCCGCGCCGATGCCGGCGAGCGTGGCTGCCCGGCGATGTTCAGCGACCCGTCGCACGACCCCCGGATGCAGCAGTGACGGGCCGACGCCGCCTCGGCGCGCTGTTCGGCCTCTACCTCGCCCTCCTCGGGTGGGCCGTGCTGTGGAAGCTCGACGTCCCGTGGACCGGCAGCGAGCGCGTCGTCAAGCTCGTTCCGTTCGTGGCGACCCGGCAGGCCGGTGCCAGCGCGCCGTCCGAGGTCGCGGCGAACCTCCTGCTCTTCGTCCCGTTCGGCGTGTACCTGGGTCTCCTGCGCCGGGAGCGACCGGGACGGACGGTCGCTCCAACCGCAGCGGGGGCCAGCCTGGCCCTGGAGCTCGCGCAGTACGTGCTCGGTGTGGGGAGGTCGGACACCACCGACATCATCGTCAACACCGCCGGTGCTCTGGCCGGACTCGCTGTGCTCGCCCTCGTCCGGCGCCGGCTCCGGGTCCGGACCGTCGCGGTGCTGGTCCGGGTCTGCGTGGTCGGGACCGCGGTCGCCGTGGTCGGCGCAGCCCTCTACGTCGCCTCGCCGTGGCAGGTGGTGCACGTGCGTGACGCCGGGCCCCTGGCGCGTCTGGACAGCCCGGGCAGGGGGTGACCGGACGCCGCGGGCCATCGCCGGAGCCGGTGACGCCCGGTGCGCCGTCGCGTCAGTGCTCGTCCGGCGTCTGCGTGGACTCGTGTCGTGTCCGTTCGGGATCCTCGGTGCGCTCGTCCGACTCGGCGAGGATGGCCCGTGCCTGGGTCTCGGGGTCGTCGCTGCCCGCGGCCTGCTCCTCCGGTAGGAGCTCTGCGCGCGCCTCGACGCGGTCCTCCGCGGGTCCGTCGCTCATCGTTCGACGGTACCCGCGCAGGTCCCCGGGTGCGACTCACCGGAACGTCCAACGCCTGGCGCACGATCGGGTCGGTGTCGCCTGCTGGTCTGGTCAGCTCGACGCGTCAGGTGGAGGCAACCCTCTACGTCCCCAACGCCTACTACACCAACGACTACGACATCGGCCAGGTGCGCCTCGTCGTCACGTACAAGGTGCTCGCCTGAGTCGCGCCTCGGCGCGCGCGATGACGCCCTCAGCGGGATCGGGACACCCCGACCGCTCAGCATTGCTCCACGGCACGAGCCGGCTGGCGCGGCACGGATGGTGACTCGCCACACGGAGCAATGCTGAGCGCCGCGAGGGTCACCCGCCCGGCGCTCGGCGTCTCGCCCGGCTCGGCGTCGGCTGGGTTCTCGGGTCCGTGGACCTCCTCGATGCCGTCCGGGACCGTGCCGTACCGACGGCCGCCGGCGCTGCGGTGCCTGCAGGGCTCAGCCCCAGTAGTCGTCCATCGGCTCGGCTGCGTCGTCGCGGGCAGAGCTGCCACGCCGCTCGGTGACCGTGAACCGGCCCCGGTAGAAGAGCATCGGCCGGCCGGCCTCGCCGTCCTCGAGGCCGCGGACGCGACCGATGACGACGTCGTGGTCACCGGCCACGTGCACCTGCTCCACGGTGCAGTGCACGCGGACGATGGCCCCCGGGAGGCTCGGACCGCCGTGCTCGGAGGGTGTCCACTCCAGCCCGTCGAAGCGACGTCCCGCCCTCGAGCCGAACCGGGCCACGACGTCACGCTGCTCGTGCTCGAGGACGTTGACGGTGAAGCGTGCCTGGTCGCGCATCCGCGGCCAGGACCGCCCGCGGTGGTCGGCACAGAAGAGGACGAGCGGCGGGCGCAGGGACACCGAGGCGAAGGACTGGCACGCGAAACCGACCGGTTCGCCGTCCGCCGCGTATCCGGTGACGATCGTGACCCCGGTCGCGAAGTGCCCGAGCGCGTGGCGCAGGTGCTCCGGCGAGGGGTCGACCGGCGTCACGTCGGTCACGGTCGCTCTCCCTGCCCCGGCTCCCGGGCCTCGCCGAACGCCTGCACGAGCGCCGCGAGCCGCGAGGCCTCGTGCCCGGCGACGTCGCCGTCGGCCTTCTGGATCGCCATGACGGCCACGGTGTCACCGTCCTCGAGGTCGAGGCTGACCCAGGGCTCACCGCCGCCGAACTGCACGCCCACGACCTCCGCCCACTCGAGCGTCCGGGTCACGACGAGGTTGCGCACGACGAGCCCGTCACGGCTCGGCACCGCGACGATCGTCGCGTAGCGCCACGCGACCGCGGCGAGGACGACGCCGAGGCCGAAGAGCATGAGACGGTCGACGAGGCCCCAGTGACCGATGGTCTGGGCCGGCATGAGCAGTGCGATGGCGCCGAAGAGCACGAGGGAGCCCCACACCGCGACGAGGGCGACGACCCGTCCGCGGCGCGGGCGGAACGGCGCCAGCGCGTCACCCTCGTGGTGCGGGGCGACGGGGGCGGGGTCGTCGCTCACAGCCGGCACGCGGCGATGTCGGTGACGAGGATGGCTCGCGCCCCGAGGTCGTAGAGCTCGTCCATGAGGCGGTTGCGCCCCACCTGCGGCACCATCGCGCGGACGGCGACCCAGGCCTCGTCCTGCAGCGGCGACACCGTCGGTGACTCGAGGCCGGGCGTCAGCTCGGTGGCCCGGTCGACGAGCTCGCGCGGGCAGTCGTAGTCGAGCATGACGTAGGTGCGGGCGGTGATGACGCCGGCCAGGCGACGCTGGAGGACCGCGACGGCCTGGTCCTCTCCGGGCCGGTCTCCGCGCACGAGGACGGCCTCCGAGTGCAGGATCGGCTCGCCGAAGACCTCGAGGCCCTGCTGGCGCAGCGTCGTGCCGGTCTCGACGACGTCGGCGATGACGTCGGCGACGCCGAGGGTGATCGCGGTCTCGACCGCACCGTCGAGACGCACGACCTCTCCGGTCACGCCGCGCCGCTCGAGGTCCGAGCGCACGAGCCCGGCGTACGACGTGGCGACGCGCTTGCCGGCGATCTCCTCGATCGACGCGACGTGCCCCGGGCGTGCGGCGTACCGGAACGTCGACGCGCCGAACCCGAGCGTCATGACCTCGATGGCGCCGGAGCCGGAGTCGAGCAGCAGGTCGCGGCCGGTGACACCGGCGTCGACGGTGCCGGAGCCGACGTAGACGGCGATGTCGCGGGGGCGCAGGTAGAAGAACTCGACGTCGTTGTCGTGGTCGGTGACGACGAGCTCCTTGGTGTCGCGACGCGTCCGGTAGCCCGCCTCGCGGAGCATGTCGACGGTCGCCTCGGACAGGGAGCCCTTGTTGGGCACGGCGATGCGGAGCATGGGTGGTCCTCGGAAGTCGTTGTGGCGGTGAGCGGCCCGCGCCTCAGAGGTGCGCGTACACGTCGTCGAGCGAGATGCCCTTGGCGAGCATGAGGACCTGCAGATGGTAGAGCAGCTGGCTGATCTCCTCGGCGGCCTCGTCCGTGGTCTGGTGCTCCGCGGCCATCCACACCTCGGCGGCCTCCTCGACGATCTTCTTGCCGATGGCGTGCACCCCGGCGTCGAGGGCCGCGACGGTGCCCGAGCCCTCGGGCCGCGTCGCCGCCTTGTCGGCGAGCTCGGCAAACAGCTGTTCGAAGGTCTTCACGAGGCCCAAGCGTACGGGGGCCGTGCTCACCGCCCCGACCCCGCTCACTCCGTGGCGGACCGGGCCGCCGGGACGACGCGGGGGCCCCCGCTGCCTCCGGCTCCGGGCGGCGCCACGCGCGCGAGGGCGACGACGGTGGCGACCGCCGCGGTGGCCGCCTCGTGCCCCTTGTCCTCGGCCGAACCGGGCAGGCCGGCGCGGTCGAGGGCCTGCTGCTCGTCGTCACAGGTCAGCACGCCGAAACCGACCGGCGTGCCGGTTCGGACCGCGACGTCGGTCAGCCCGACGGTCGCGGCCTGGCAGACGTACTCGAAGTGTGGCGTGCCGCCGCGGATGACGACGCCGAGGGCCACGAGCGCGTCGTACCACTCCGCGAGTCGCGCGCAGGCGACCGGTAGCTCGAAGGTGCCCGGCACCCGCACGACGTCGACGTGCTCGACCCCGGCGTCGCGCAGGCCCCGGCGGGCGCCGTCGAGCAGCCCGTCCATGACCGTCTGGTGCCAGCTCGCGGCGACGACGGCGACGCGCAGGCCCCGCCCGTCGGTCCTGATGGTGGGGGCGCCGTCCTTCATGCCGTCTCCTGTCCGTGTTCATGGTGCTGTCGGTGTTGCTGTGGGTGCCGCCCGGGCACCGGGCCGCCACCGGTCGGGATGTCGTGGCCGAGGCGCTCGCGCTTGGTGATGAGGTACTGCTCGTTGTCGCGACCCACCGGACCGTGCAGCCCCTCCACGGCCACGACGTCGAGGCCGAGGTGGCGCAGCGCCTGGACCTTGCGCGGGTTGTTCGTCAGCAGCACGACGGCCTCCACCCCCAGGTCGTGCAGCATGGCGGCGCCGGCGGCGTACTCGCGCGCGTCGACCGGCAGCCCGAGCGCGGTCTGCGCGTCGACGGTGTCGGCGCCGCGGTCCTGCTGGGCGTAGGCCCGCAGCTTGTCGACGAGCCCGACACCGCGCCCCTCGTGCCCGCCGAGGTAGACGACGACGCCCCCCTCGGCGCCGACGCGCGACAGCGACGCCTGCAGCTGCGGACCGCAGTCGCAGCGCAGCGAGCCGAAGGCGTCGCCGGTCAGGCACTCGGAATGCATCCGGGTCAGCACCGGGCCGGTCCCGGTGAGACCCTGCAGGCCGCGGGGACTGACGAGCGCGACGTGCTCGTCGCCGGTCAGGGTGTCGCGATAGCCGTGCGCGGTGAAGGTGCCGTGGACCGTGGGGATCCGGGTCGTGGCGAGCCGCTCGACGCGGTCGTGGCGCTGGCGGTGCTCGACGAGCTGTTCGATGGTGACGACCGGCAGACCGAACTCACGGCCGAGCGCCACGACGGCGTCGAAGCGCATCATCCGGCCGTCGTCGTGGACGAGCTCACCGATGACGCCCACGGGCTCGAGGCCGGCCAGGCGCGTCAGGTCGACCGCGGCCTCGGTGTGCCCGGCTCGCGTCAGCACGCCTCCCGGTCGGGCGCGCAGCGGCAGGATGTGTCCGGGGCGGATGAGGTCCGCGGGAGTCGACGCGGGGTCCGCGAGCACCTGCGCGGTGCGCAGGCGGTCGGCCGCGCTGATCCCCGTCGTGACCCCCGACGCGGCGTCCACCGAGACCGTGTAGGCCGTCCGGAGCGGGTCGCGGTTCTCGGCGACCATGAGCGGCAGGTCGAGGCGGTCCGCCACGGCGTCCGGTACCGGCGCGCAGAGGTAACCCGACGAGTGCCGGATCGTCCATGCCATCCACTCCTCGGTGGCGGTCGCGGCGGCCAGCACGAGATCGCCCTCGTTCTCGCGGTCCTCGTCGTCGAGGACGAGCACGGGCCGGCCGGCGCGCAGCGCGTCGAGGGCCTCCTCGACCGTCGACAGGCCGCTCATGGCGCGACCTCCTCGCGGGCGGCCGGTCGGTACCGGAGCAGACGTTCGACGTACTTGGCGATGACGTCGACCTCGAGGTTGACGACCTCACCGGTTCCCTTGTGCCCCAGGGTCGTCAGTGCGAGCGTCGTCGGGATGAGCGAGACGGTGAAGGCATCGTCGGTGACCGACGCGACCGTGAGCGAGACGCCGTCGACCGTGATCGAGCCCTTCTCGACGACGTAGCCGGCGAGGTCGGCGGGGAGCGTCAGCTCGACGGTCTCCCAGCGGTCGCCGGGCGTGCGCCCCGTGATCGTCGCGGTGCCGTCGACGTGACCCTGCACGACGTGGCCGCCGAAGCGTCCGTCGGCGGGCATGGCGCGCTCCAGGTTGACGCGGTCGCCCGCGCGCAGCGCGCCGAGCGAGCTGCGGCGGAGCGTCTCGGCCATGACGTCGACGGCGAAGCCCTCGGCGTCGTGCTCGGTCACGGTCAGGCACACGCCGTTGACGGCGATCGAGGCGCCGTGCACGGCGTCGGACACGACGAGCGGACCGGTGATGCGGAGCACGGCGGAGTCCGCGCCGTGCTCGATGGCCGCGACGGTGCCGAGCTCCTCGACGATTCCGGTGAACATGGGACTACTCCTTGGTGGTGGCGTGGATGCGCACGTCTCCGTCGACGAGCGTCACGTCCGTGGTGTGCAGGCGGAGGGTGTCGGCGACCGTGCCGACCCCGAGGTCGGCCACGGCGGTCGGACCGGACCCCAGGAGGGCCGGCGCGAGATAGGCGTAGACGTCGTCGACGAGCCCAGCGGCGAGGAAGGCACCCGCGAGCGTCGGCCCTCCCTCGAGCCAGACGTCACGGATCCCCTTGTCCCACAGCCGCTCCAAGGCCTCCTTGGGATCATGCGTGCGCAGGTGCAGCACGTCGCCGGGCCCGGCGTGCACGGCCGCGGAGGCGGGCACGTCGCGCAGGCCCATGACGACGCGGAGCGGTTGGACGGGGACGTCGGTGCCCGACGCGTCGCGCACGGTCAGACGCGGGTCGTCGGCGAGGAGGGTGCCGGTGCCGACGAGGACCGCGTCACGGGTCGAGCGCAGCCGGTGCACGTCGGCCCGGGCGCCCGGACCGGTGATCCAGCGGCTCGTGCCGTCGGCGGCGGCGCTGCGCCCGTCGAGCGTGGCGGCGAACTTCCACGTCACGAGGGGGCGGCCGAGCGCGACCGTGCGCGCCCAGCGGGCGTTGAGCTCGGCCGCCTCGTCGGCGAGCAGCCCACCGGTGACCTCGACCCCGGCCGCGTGCAGGTGCTCGGCCCCGCCGGCGGCGTCGGGGTTCGGGTCGCTCTGGGCGAAGACGACCCGGGCCACGCCGGCCTCGACGAGGGCCGCCGCGCAGGGCCCGGTACGCCCGTGGTGGGCGCACGGCTCGAGCGTCACGTAGGCGGTCGCGCCGACGGCGCGCTCCCGCGCGTCGGCGAGGGCGTCGATCTCGGCGTGGGGCGTCCCGGCCCCGTGGTGGAACCCCTCCCCGGCGACGGTGCCGTCGGGTGCGACGAGGACGCAGCCGACGCGCGGGTTGGGGTCGGGCCACGGGCCGGACGCGGCGAGGTGGAGTGCTCGCCGCATCCAGGCCGTGGCCACCGTGTCACGCATGTGGTGCTCCGGTCAGCCGGTCTTGGCGGGGGTGAGGTCGGGCTCGACGTCGACGCGGTCGCTCGTGCGAGTCACCTTGACCCACTGGAGGAAGCCGTAGACGACGAACAGGCCGTAGAAGATGTAGAGCACCGACGTCGGCACGTAGTCGGTGGCGAAACCGAGCGGCACCCCGACGAGGTCGACGGCGATCCACGCGAGCCAGAACTCGTTCCAGCCGCGGGCCATCGCGTACGTGGCGACGATCGAGCCGACGAAGATCCACGCGTCGCACCAGAAGAACCACCACTGCGGCGCCCAGAACGGGTTGGGGGCGGCCTCGGACAGCATCCGGAAGACCTGCGCGGCGATGACGGTGCCCACGAGCCAGAACGCGACCGACACGGTGCGCTCGCGCCCGGTGGCCCAGCGCGGGGTGATGGCCACCCCAGACGCGTCACCGGCGTGGTTGAGCCGGCGCACCTGGCTCCAGCGCCACCAGCCGTAGACGCTCGTGACGATGAAGAAGATCTGCCGGCCGGCCTGGCCGAAGAGCGGGATGCGCTGGTCGGCACCGAAGAGGGCGCCGGTGTAGACGAAGAAGAGCAGGATGTTGGCGACGATCCCGACGGGCCAGGCCCAGACGAGGCGCTTCATCCCGAGGTAGGCGGACGCGACGCCGATGAGGACGCCGACGAGCTCGGTCCAGTGCAGCTGGTAGGGACCGATGGGGATGGCGGCGTCGAGGACCTGCTGGAACAGGTTCTGCGATGCGCCCGCTGCTGCGAGTGTGACCATGTGGTGTTCGTCCTCGGAGGTTCGTGGTGTGTGTCGGACGAACTCCGGGGGTACTCCACAGGTCGGGTCTGGCTGGCGCGGACCTCACGGGTGCGCGCGCACCGGCCGACGACGGCCTGTCTCGTGCTGCCTCCCATCCGGACTTTCACCGTCGGTCCTGGAATCTCACCAGGTCAACCGGCCGCTGGATGCGGTCGGGTCGCGGACTGTAACCGCCGGCTCGGAATTACACCGACCCCGGAGCACGTGCCTCCCAGTATGCACCCGGCCCACGCTGCCCTGCACCCGGCGTCCACGGTGACGCCGACCACGGTCTTCGCGGGACTTCGCGGGCGAGGGGTCAGTGGCGATGGCGCTCGGCGAGGAGGCGCAGCTGCTCGACCGCGGCGGCCGCGTCCTCGGCCCCGTAGACGGCCGATCCGGCGACGAACACGTCGGCACCGGCCTCGGCGCACTGCTCGATCGTGTCAGCGCTGACGCCACCGTCGACCTGCACCCAGATCTCGCCGCCGTGGCGCCGCACGGCCTCGCGCACCTGCGCGACCTTGGGCATCTGGTCGGCCATGAACGACTGGCCGCCGAACCCGGGCTCGACGGTCATGACGAGGACCATGTCGAGCTCGGGAAGGAGGTCCTCGTACGGCGCGAACGGCGTACCCGGCTTGATCGCCATCGACGCGCGGGCACCGGCCGCCCGCAGCGTCCGGGCCAGCGCGCGGGCGTCCCGTGCCGCCTCCACGTGGAAGGTCACCGACTGGCAGCCGGCCTCGGCGTACATCGGCGCCCACCGGTCGGGGTCCTCGATCATCAGGTGCGCGTCGACCGGGACCGGGCTGACCTTGAGCAGGGCCTCGACGACGGGAAGGCCGAGGGTCAGGTTGGGCACGAAGTGGGCGTCCATGACGTCGACGTGGGCCCAGTCGGCGTTGCCGATGCGGCGCAGCTCGGACTCGAGGTTGGCGAAGTCCGCGGACAGGATGCTCGGGGAGATCTGCACGCGCACAGCCTAGGGGCCGTCCCAGGCGCGGCCGCGGGGCGTCAGTCCACGCAGAGGCAGAACGGGTGGCCGGCCGGGTCGAGGAAGACCCGGAAGCTCGTGCCGGGCTGATGGTCGTGCCGCGTCGCACCGAGGGCGAGGACGTCGGGCTCGGCGGCGTCGAGGTCGTCGACGACGACGTCGACGTGCATCTGCTGCGGCACCTGCTGGCCGGGCCACTCCGGGGCCTGGTAGCCCTCGACCTGCTGGAAGCAGATGCACTGGCCGTTCTCGGCGCGCACCTCGCCCCACCCGTCGGACACCTCGACCGACCAGTCGAGCAGGGCACCGTAGAACGTTGCGAGAGCGGCCGCGTCAGGGCAGTCGATGACGAAGCTGGGATAGCGGGCGATGGCCATGACCCGGACCGTATCGGCAGTTCCGGACGTTCGGCGTCCGCAGCGGGCGGGCGGCTGCACGGCGACTCGAGGGCGTCACCGACAGGAGTGCGCGCTTGCGGCAGGAGGGGCCGGTGCACGGCGCACCTCTGGCGGAAGGGTGCAGCACTGGCGGCAGAGGTGTGCGCCTCTGGCGCACGCGCGCGCCTGGGGCGCACCTGCGGGTCCGCGCTCAGCGCCGACGCAGCAGGGCGAGGAACATCGCGTCGGTGCCGTGGACGTGGGGCCAGAGCTGGACGAAAGGTCCCTCGCCGAGACCGTCGAGCCGACGACCGGACGCGTCGCGGAACAGGTCACGGGCATCGACGAGCTCGACGTCGTCGCGCTTCTTCAGCACGTCGGTGACGACGAACCGCGTCTCGTTGAGGTGCGGGCTGCACGTGGCGTAGGCGACGAGGCCGCCCCGGGCCGTGGCGTCGATGGCCGACGCGAGCAGCTCACGCTGCAGGCCGGCGAGCGCGGCGACGTCGCCCGGGCTGCGGCGCCACCGCGCCTCGGGGCGGCGGCGCAGGGCGCCGAGGCCGGTGCAGGGCGCGTCGACGAGGACCCGGCTGTACCGGCCCGGCTCGTCGTCGCCGACGTCGCGGCCGTCACCGTGGCGCACCTCGACCGTCGTGCCGGCGTCGGCGGCTGCGGCGCGCGCCGCGTGGAGGGTCTGGCGCACGAGGTCGGCGCGGTGGTCGCTGACCTCGTTGGCCACGAAGGGAGTCCGCCGCTGGACGGCGATGGCCGCAAGGAGCCCGGCCTTGCCACCCGGCCCGGCGCACAGGTCGAGCCACCGCTCGTCGGCCGCCGCATCGTCGGTGACCTCGGCCGCGGCCAGGGCGAGCGCGAGCAGCTGCGAGCCCTCGTCCTGCACGGCGGCCCGCCCCTGCCGGACCGCCGCCAGAGCGCCGGGGTCACCCTCGGGCAGCACGGCCCCGACCGGGCTCGTCCACGACGGCTCGGCGCCGGCGTCGACGAGCTCCTCGACGGTGCTCAGGCCCGGCCGGGCGACGAGCGCGACGCGGGGCGGTGCGTTGTCGGCGGCGAGCAGCGCCGCGAGCGGCTCGTCGACGTCGGAGGCCGTCGCGGCTCCGTGACCGATGAGCGCGGCGCGCAGCGCCTTGACGACCCAGGCGGGGTGCGAGGTGCGGACGGCGAGCGCCTCGACCGGGTCGGTGGTGCGGGCCGTCACCGCCTCGAGCCACGCGTCGAGGTCGCGCTCGCTGATCCGGCGCATGACGGCGTTGACGAACCCCGCCGCCCCGGCCCCGTTCACCTGCCGCGCGAGGGCGACCGTCTCGTCGACAGCAGCGTGCGTCGGCACCCGCATGCCGATCAGCTGGTGCGCCCCGAGGCGGATGGTGTCGAGGACGCGCGGGTCGATCCTGTCGACGGGGCGGTCGGCGGCGACGGCCGCGATGGCGTCGTAGAGCCCGCGCAGACGCGTCGCCCCGTACACGAGCTCGGTGGCGAAACCGGCGTCACGGCCGCTGATCCGCTTCTCGCGCAGGTGCTTCGGCAGCGCGAGGTTGGCGTAGGCACCCTGCGCGACGTCGCGCATGACGGTGTAGGCGGCCAGGCGCGCCGGGTCGGTGCGGCGAGCGCGCTCGGACGGGCGTTGCGAGGACCGGTGCTGGGCCGAGCGACTGCGCGCCGGCGGACGCTCGCGCTCCCCTCGCCGGTCAGGCCGGTCGGGCCGGTCGGGCACGTCGCGCCCGGTCTGCTCGTCACTCACCGCCGAGCACCTCCCCCGCCCCGACGCGGCTCCCGCGGGCCCAGTCGGCGGCAGGCATCGGCTTCTTGCCGTGGGCCTGCACGGTGCCGAGACGGACCGGCACCGTGCCGGTACCGACGAAGACGGCCCGCTTCGTGACGAGCAGCCGGCCCGGTGGCAGCGTCTCCTCGTCGGGGACCTCGCCGGGAGCGACCGGCGTCACGGGGGCGAGCTTGAACCGCTCGCCACGGAACGTCGTCCACGCTCCCGGCGACGGGGTGCAGCCGCGCACGAGGCGGTCGACGGCGGTGGCCGGGTGGGTCCACGTGATGCGCGCGTCCTCGACCTCGATCTTCGGGGCGAGCGACACGCCCTCCGCCGCTTGCGGGACCGCGACGAGCTCCCCGCTCTCGATGCCGTCGAGCGTGGCGACGAGCAGACCCGCTCCGGCGGAGGCCAGGCGGTCGAGCAGGTCGCCGGCGGTGTCGGTGGGCCGGATCGGCTCGGTCATGACGCCGTAGACGGGCCCGGTGTCCAGGCCCTTCTCGATGCGGAACGTCGAGGCGCCGGTGACCTCGTCGCCGGCCATGATGGCGTGCTGCACCGGCGCGGCACCGCGCCAGGCGGGCAGGAGCGAGAAGTGCAGGTTGACCCAGCCCCGGGTCGGGACGTCGAGAGCGGCCTGCGGGATGAGGTTGCCGTAGGCGACGACGGGACACGCGTCGGGCGCGAGGGCACGCAGCGCGTCGAGGAGCTCCGGCTCACCCAGCCGCGCCGGGGTCAGCACGGGCACGCCGAGCTCCTCGGCCCGGCGACGCACCGGCGAGGCCTCGAGCCGGCGGCCGCGGCCGGCGGGAGCGTCCGGACGCGTCACCACTCCGACGAGCTCGTGGCCCGAGGCGGCGACGGCGTCGAGGCTCGGCAGGGCCACCTCGGGGGTGCCGGCGAAGACGACCCTCACAGCGCGCGGCCGAACGTCGAGTGCGGGCTGATGCGGACCTCTGGCGGGTTCTCGGCGAACCACTCCGCCTCGCGGATCGCGCGCATCGCCGCCTTGCGCGCCTCGGGGTCGAGGCGGTCGACGAAGAGGATGCCGTCGAGGTGGTCGGTCTCGTGCTGGACGGCTCGGGCGAGCAGCTCGGTGCCCTCGAGGACGACGGGCTCGCCCCACATGTTCTGGCCCTTCGCCACGACGGACAGGGCGCGCTTCGTGTCGAAGGCGAGGCCGGGGATCGACAGGCACCCCTCCGGGCCGTCCTGCTCCTCCTCGGACAGCTGCAGGTCGGGGTTGACGAGGTGGCCGAGGATGCCGTCGACGTAGTAGGTGAACACCCGCAGCCCGACGCCGAGCTGGGGCGCGGCGAGGCCCGCGCCGGGAGCGTCGAGCATGGTGTCCTCCAGGTCCTTGACGAGGACCCGGAGCTCCTTGTCGAAGTCGACGACCTCGGCGGCGCGGCTGCGCAGCACCGGGTCGCCGAAGAGGCGGATGTCCTTGATCGACACGGAGGCGGGTCCTTCGGGTGGGTCCGGGCGGGCTGCGGCCGATTCTAGGCCCGGGGACGAGGGGCGCCACGCCGGGCATCTTGTGCCAAATCCCTCCGAAACGGGGCGAATGGGTGCACCGTGGGACTGCCACGTTCCTCGTGCGCTCTGGCCACTCGGCCGCAGTCACCCCACCCCCGGAGGACGTTCCGTGCAGCAACTCACCACCACCGGCCGCCGTCGCGGCCTCGTCCGCAGCGTCCGACGCGTCCTGCTGGCCGCGTCGGCCGCCGTGTTCCTGCTCCCCTCCGGCGCCGCGACCGACCTCGTCGCCGCGGCGCCCGCGACCAAGCACTTCATCACCAACCTCCACGGCTCGACCGCACCTCGCGCGCTCGGCTACACGGTGTTCGACACCGGGCCGTCGGGTGTCGCGAGCCTGCCGAGCGGCGTCCAAGGCCTCGTGTGGCTCGGCCAGAAGTGCCCGACGCCGGCCGACGCGACGTTCCGCGCGACCGTCGACCGGCTCGCGGCCAACCCGAGAGTGTTCGGCTACTACCTGTCCGACGAGCCGCACATCTCCGCCTGCCCGCGGGGGCCGGCCGCCCTCGCGAGCCGTGCGGACTACATCCGCTACCGCAGCCGCGGCACGCAGAAGTCGTTCATCGTCCTGTCGAAGATCGCCGACTACAAGCCGTTCCGTCCGGCGGCCAGCCACGTCGACCTCGTCGGCCTCGACCCGTACCCGTGCTCGACGGCCTCCCCCACCTGCCCGGTGACGAAGATCCGCGAGAAGGTCACCGCCGCCCGTGGCGCGGGCATCCCGCTCGGGGCGATCGTGCCGGTGTTCCAGACCTTCGGCCAGCAGAACATCGCCGGCGGCTACTACCGACTGCCGACGGCCACGCAGATGCAGGCGATGCTCGCCGAGTGGCGCCGGCTCGTCCCGACGCCGGTCATGGACTACTCCTACGGCTGGGGCCACCAGAGCTCGTCGAACCCGACGCTCGTCGACTCGCGGTCCCTGCAGCGGGTGATGGCCGCGCACAACGGCGTCACCATCCGCTGATCCGGACCACGCCCGACGCGTCACGCCGACGCGCGGGCCCCGGTGGCGGCGCCCTCGACCTTCGTGTCGGGGGCGTCGTCGCGTCCGAGGTCGCGGACCGCGCGTGACAGCAGCGCGGACAGCGCGACGACCAGGTAGACGACGGCGCTGCCGACGAGGAGCGCCTCGAGGTCGACGACCGAGGCGAGCCAGCCGTAGAGGAAGGTGCCGACCGGCATCGCGACGAAGGACCCGAGCGCGTCGTAGCTCGACACGCGGGACAGCACCGCGAGGGGCACGTGCTCGTGAAGGGCCGTGGACCAGCCGACGCCGAAGACCTCGACCGCCGCGCCGGCGACGAGGAAGCCGAGCGCCACGGCCACGAGGGACGGGGCGAGCCCGAGCATCGCCATCGGGACCGCGAGGGCCGTCATGGCGAGCATGCCGGCCCGCAGCGGGTGCGGCAGCCGCAGCCGCATCATGACGATCGTCATGATGACGGTGCCGAGGGCCTCGGCGGACAGGACGATGCCCCAGCCGGCCTCGCCGATCGCCGGGTCGGAGGTGGCCACGAGCGGGCCGAGCACCCCGACCGCACCGACGTGGATCGCGTTGAGGACGCCGAAGACGAGGACGACGACCCAGAGCCACTGGCGGCCGCTGAACTCGCTCCAGCCCTCCCGCAGCTCGCGCACCATCGAGGACTGGGCCGGCCGGGCGGCGGCGTCGGTCCGTGGCAGCCGGACCCGGGCGAGGCAGACGATGGCCACCGCGTACGTCAGGGCGTCGACGGCGAGGGCCCAGCCCGGCCCGACCGACACGACGAGCCCACCGGCCACCGCCGGCCCGACGACGGCCAGGCCGCTGCGGCTGAACGACAGCAGCGCGTTGGCCTGCTGGAGCCGTGGGCGCTCGACCACGAGCGGCACGATGCCCATCATCGCCGGCATCGTGAACGCCGACACGGCCCCGTTGAGGGCCTCGATCACGGTCAGCTGCGTCAGCGTCGCGTGCCCGCTGACGACGAGGACGGCAGCCGCCGCCTGGGTCAGCAAGGTCAGCGCGTGCGAGGCCTGCTGGACGGTGACGCGCGAGAACCGGTCCGCGACGACCCCGCCGACGAGGAGGAAGACGACCATCGCGAGCGTCCGGGCCCCGAGGACCTGCGCGAGCGCCCCGGCCGACTCGTCCACGTGCAGGACGGCGAAGGCCAGCGCCACCGGCGCCATGACGGACCCCACGGTCGAGACGGTGCGGGCCGTGAAGTACCAGGCGAACCGGCGGTCGCCGAGTGCGCCGAGCGACTGCCGCAGCCTCATGCCTCCTCCTGCCGCCCGCTGTCGTCCTCGGTGTCGTCCCCGGTGTCGTCCTCGACCCGCAGCCGGAAGGCGGCCACGGACAGCGCCGCCCGCACCGTGCCCTCGGTGCGCGGCGGCCTGGCTGATGCGTGCAGCAGGGTGCTCGCCTCGTCGACGAGGGCACAGACGCGGTCCCACACCCCCGGCTCGACCCAGAGGTCGGCGTCGGTGAAGCGGCTCGGCGAACCCTGCTGACGCTCGAGGAACCGCCGCGGGATCATGTCCGCGAGGACGCGCACGTACGCGAGCCGGTCCTCCTCGCGGGTCGCCTCCGGGCGCGCGATGGGCGCGTCCCACGGGTGCCGGTACTTCTTGGCCCGGCCTCCGCGCACGGTCTCCTCGCCGGCCACCTCGAGCAGGCCGGCCGACTCGAGCAGCCGCAGGTGGTAGCTGGCGTTGGCCTGGGTGACGTCGAGCTCGCGGGCCACCTCCGCGGCGCTCAGCTCCGCACCGGTGAGCAGCGAGAGCATCTGCAGCCGCAGCGGGTGTGCGGTCGCCCGGAGCTCGCTGATCCGCTTCTGCTCCAAAGACATGCTGGGGAGCATGACGCGCTCCCGGACTCACCGTCAAGCATCTCTTTGGGGGTCACGCTCAGGACGACCGACGCACCTCGAACGTGAAACCCTCCTCGCGGAGGCGCTCGGCCAGGCGTTCCCCCAGAGCCGTGGCAGGCGTGGACACCCCGGTGCGTCGCGGAAGCCCGTCGTCGCAAGCCAGCGCGAGGACCGCCTCGCCGAGCATGACGGCCGTCCCGCCGTACCCGGGGTCGAACGGTGCGGCCACTCGGGTCAGGTACCGCGCCCCGGTCGTCGTCGTCGCGTGGAGGTCCATCCGGAACCGGCCGGCCGCGCGCTGCGCCTCTCCGGGCCCCTCCCCGGGCCGCGGCAGGAAGCGGTCGAGCACGGCTCGCGTCGGCGCGAACGACAGCGCGGCGAGGCCACCCACGAGACCGACGCCCAGGACCGCGGCGACGAGGGGCGACAACGGGCCGCGCCCGACGTCGACGACCTCGCGGTAGCGCAGGCCGCGGCCGTACGACCAGTCGGTGAGGGTGTTCGACAGGCGCACGATCCGGGTGTTGAACGAGGCCATGACGAACGGCCCGTTCCACCGACCGCTCCGGGGGTCGCGGTCGACCGGCACGAGCTTGCGCAACCGCCCCAGAGCGCCGGGTCGTCGCCCGTTGCCGCTGGCCCGCTCGTCCGCGCGGCGGGGGCTGAGCGCGTACGGGTCGGCGAGCACCCGTCGGACGCCGGCGTCGGCCCGGGCGGCGATCGCCTGGCGGCGGACCGAGTCGACGGTGCCGCCGGAGAACCCGCCCTTCATCGACCGCACCCGCAGGGTGACGTCGGCCAGCGTGCCCTCCCCGTCCGCCGCTGCTCGGTGCGCCGTGAGGAGCACCCCGAGGTCGGAGGGGATCGAGTCGAAGCCGCACGCGTGGACGATCGCGGCACTGGTCCCGCGGGCCAGGGCATCGAGCTCGTCGAGGGACCAGCGCACGAAGAGCACCTCGCCGGTGAGGTCGGCGTAGTGGGTGCCCTCCTCGGCGCAGGCCCGGGCCACCTCGCGCCCGTGGGCGTCGTAGGGGCCGACGGTCGTGGCGAGCACCCGCGTCCGGGCGGCGAGGACCCTCAGCCCGGCAGTGTCGACAGCGTCGACAGCCACGACCTCCCACCGTGAAGCCGCGGTGTCGATCCCCGACAGCTCGACACGCAGCGCCTCCAGCTGCTCGCGGGAGCGCCCGGCCAGGGCGACGCGGACGGGTTCACCGGGCTCCTCGCCGGCGCGCCGTGCCAGGTGTGCCGCGGTCAGGGCGCCCACGAAGCCGGTCGCGCCGAAGAGGACGAGGGCGAGGTCGCGCGACGGCGGCGTGGACGACATGGGGCACACTCTGCCAGCCGGCTCGGTCCCCGGCGCCGGTCGGCGACCGTGGTGCTCACCACCCGTCGACGGGGTCGACGCGCACGGTGACGACCTCGGGCTCCTTGCGCGCCGACCGAAAGGCCTTGAGGGCGAGCAGGGCCCGCGTCAGCTGGGTAGTGTCGGCGGACGGGACGCGCACGAGGACGTGGTGGTCGCTCGGCCGGCGGTCGGCGTCGCCGTCGGTGGCCGCGCCCCGCCGCGGGGTGACCGCCCCCAGCAGCGGCACCGGGCCGAGGACCTGCGCCGATGCGGGCAGGTCGACCTGCTCGAGGGCCTCCTCCAGCGCGCGTCGCGTGCCGGTCAGCTGCGCGACGCGCGCGGCCGGCGGCAGGCCGAGCTCGCGCCGGTCGGCGAGCTCGCGCCCGGCGAGCCAGCCCGGGTCCCAGCGCACGAGGGCCTCGACCGCCGGCAGCGCGACACCGTCGGGCACACCGCAGAGCACGACCGCGCGGCCCTCGCGGGCGAGGGCAGCCGCCGCGGTCCACCGGCGCAGCGCCTCGAGGGGCGCGTCGTGCACGGGCAGGTCGAGGCTGGCCCACGCGTCGAGGAGCAGCACCGCGGTGTAGCCGCCCTCGGCGACCGGCTCGGCACCGGGCGTCGCGATGACGAGGGAGGGCTCACGACCGACGGCCCGCAGCACCTCGCCCGAGCCCGACGTGTGGACGCCCACGCCGGGGAACGCGCGGCCGATCTCCTCGGCCGTGCGCCGGGCGCCCGTGACGGAGGAACGCAGCCGAGGCGACCCGCACTCGACGCAGCGGAAGGTGCCGGGCGCGACGACGAGCCCGCACCAGCGGCACCCCGGCGCCGCCCCCGAGGCGCCCTGGGCCACCGGGCCGCGGCAGCGCCCGCACCGGACCGGCGTCCGGCACTCCGCGCAGCTGAGCGAGGGCAGGTACCCGCGCCGGGGCACCTGGACGAGCACCGGTCCGTCGACGAGCGCGTCCTTGGCGACGCGGTGGGCGCGGGCCGGCAGGTGGGCCCGCGCGGCCGGGCCGTCGCGCTCCTCGTCGGTGCCCTCCCCGGCGACGGTGACGCGGGGGACGGCGCCTCGCCACCCGGGCCCCGGCTCGACCGGCACCAGTGCTCCGGACTCCAGGGCCGCCTCGACGCGCAGGCTCCGCGCGAACCCGCCGGTGAGCAGGGCCGCGCCGGTGGCCGCGGCGCGCAGGCCGAGCACGACGCCCGTGTGGTGGTAGGGGGCGCGCGGCTCGGCGAGCAGGTCGTCGCCGTCGTCCCACCACGCGACCAGACCGAGGTCGCGGACCGGCGCGAAGGCCGCCGCGCGCGTGCCGATGACGACGCGGACGTGGCCGCGCAGCACCTTGAGCCAGGCGGTGTACCGGGCCTGCGGCCCCTGGTCGGCCGTGAGGCGCACGTGCCGGCCGGCACCGAGGGCTGCCGTGAGCGCCGCGTCGAGCCGGTCGACGTCGCGGTGGTCGGGCACGACGAGCAACGACCCCCGGCCGGCCGCGAGCGCCGTCGCGGCGGCGGTGGCGAGCGCCGCCGGCCAGTCCTGCTCGGGGACCCGTCCCGGCAGAGCCGTCCACGCCGCGGCCGGACCCTCACCGGCCGCGAGCCGGCGCAGCCACGCCGGGCCCGCCGGGTACGCCGACCAGGGCCCCGGCTCCGGCGCGCCGACGGGGTCGGCCGGCGGGGGCGCGAGGGCGAGGGCCCGCTCGGCCGTGGCGTGTCGCTTCGGGACGGCGAGGCGCAGGACGTCGCTCAGCGTGCCGGCGTACCGGTCGGCGACGGCCCGGCACAGCGCAAGGACCTCGGGCGTCAGGACCGGCTCGGGGCTGACGACCCGGCGCAGCGGCGCGAGCCGGCCGTCGTGCTCGGGTGCCGCGCGACGCTCGACGACGAAACCGTCGAGGTCGCGCCCGGCGAAGCGGATCCGGACCCGCGCGCCCGGCACGGCGTCGTCGTCCATCTCCTCGGGGACCGCGTACTCGAAGAGCCGGTCGAGGTGGGCCAGCGGCGTCTCCACGACGACCGCAGCGACCGGCCCGGAGGCCGGTCGCTGCGACTGGTCGTTCGTCGGTTCGTCGCCCACGAGGGCGAATCTAGCCTCAGGCGGAGACGGCGGCCCTCAGGGCGTCCACACGGTCCGTGCGCTCCCAGGTGAAGGCGTTGTCGACGCCGTCGGCCTTGGTGCGGCCGAAGTGGCCGTAGGCGGCGGTCGGCTTGTAGATGGGGCGCAGGAGGTCCAAGGCGTCGACGATCGCGGCGGGGCGCAAGTCGAAGACGTCTCCGATGGCCTGCTGGATGGAGTCGACCGGCACCGTCTCGGTGCCGAACGTCTCCACGTAGAGGCCGACGGGCTGGGCCTTGCCGATGGCGTAGGCGACCTGCACCTCGCAGCGGCGGGCGAGCCCGGCCGCGACGACGTTCTTGGCCACCCAGCGCATGGCGTACGCGCCCGAGCGGTCCACCTTGCTCGGGTCCTTGCCGCTGAAGGCGCCACCGCCGTGGCGGGCCATGCCGCCGTACGTGTCGACGATGATCTTGCGGCCGGTGAGCCCGGCGTCACCCATCGGGCCACCGATCTCGAAGCGGCCCGTGGGGTTGATGAGGGCGCGGAAGCTCGACGTGTCGAGGTCGGTGCCGCTCGCGGCGAGCTCCTCGAGGACGGGCGCGAAGACGTGCTCGCGGATGTCGGGCTCGAGCATGCCCTCGAGAGACACGTCCGGTGCGTGCTGGGTCGAGAGCACGACGGTGTCGAGCCGGACCGCCTTGTCGCCCTCGTAGGCGATGGTGACCTGGGTCTTGCCGTCAGGACGCAGGTAGGCCAGCTCCTCGCTCTTGCGGGCCTGGGTCAGGCGCTCGGCGAGGCGGTGGGCCAGGAAGATCGGCAGGGGCATGAGCTCGGGGGTGTCGTCGCAGGCGTAGCCGAACATGAGGCCCTGGTCGCCGGCGCCCTGCTTGTCGAGAGGGTCGATGCCACCGTGCCGGTTCTCGTGCGCGGTGTCGACGCCCTGGGCGATGTCGGGCGACTGCGCGCCGATGGAGATCGACACGCCGCACGTGCGCCCGTCGAAGCCCTTCTGCGAGCCGTCGTAGCCGACCTCGAGGATGGTCTGGCGGACCAGCTGCGGGATCTCGACGTAGCCGGTCGTCGACACCTCACCGGCGACATGGACGAGGCCGGTCGTCACCATCGTCTCGACGGCGACCCGGGCCTGCGGGTCGACCCGCAGCAGAGCGTCGAGGACGGAGTCGCTGATCTGGTCGCAGATCTTGTCCGGGTGTCCCTCGGTGACGGACTCGGACGTGAACAGACGTGCGGACACTGGCTCTCCCTGGCTCGGGTGCGGGTGGTGTGGCCCGGTCGGCGGGGCTCGTGGCGCGGGCGTGTTGCGTGAGTCTAACCGTCAGCGGATCAGCGGAGTCAGGGTGTCCCAGAGGGCGTCGGCGACGACGTCCTTGCCGGCCGGTCCCACCGTCAGGACGTCCTCGGTGCCGCGGCGCAGCACGTGGACGGTCGTGTCGTCCTTGCCGAACGTCGTGTCGGTCCCGACCTCGTTGACGACCTGGACGTCGCTGCCCTTGCGGGCGAACTTGGCGCGCGCGTGGTCCATGACCGAACCGTCGGCGTCACCGGTCTCGGCGGCGAAGCTCACGACGAGCGGACGGGTGTCGCCGCGGGCGTCACGGTCGGCGACGAGACCGCGGACGATGTCGGGGTTCTCGACGAGCTCGACGGTCAGGCCACCGGCGCCCGGTGCGGCAGGGTCCTTCTTGATCTTGCTGTCGCTGACCGTGGCCGGCCGGAAGTCCGCGGGCGCCGCGGCCATGACGACGACGTCCGCCCCGCGCGCGGCCGTGGCGACGGCGTCGCGCAGCTCGAGCGTCGTGCCGACCCGGACGACGTCCACGCCCTCGGGCACCGGCAGGTCGACGTTGGCGGCGACGAGGACGACCTCGGCACCGCGGGCGGCGGCGGACCGCGCGATGGCCAGCCCCTGCTTGCCGGAGCTGCGGTTGCCGAGGAAGCGGACCGGGTCGAGCGGCTCGCGGGTGCCACCCGCGGAGACGACGACGCGGCGTCCGACGAGGGACCCGTCGGCGGAGGCGACGGCGGCGGCATCGGCATCGGCATCGGCCCCGGCGTCGAGGGTGGCGACGCCGCCGAGGACCCTGAGGCACGCGGCGTAGATGTCCGCGGGCTCGGGCAGCCGCCCGGCGCCGGAGTCGACCCCGGTGAGGCGCCCGACCGCAGGCTCGATGACGTGGACGCCGCGTGAGCGCAGCGTCGCCACGTTGGCGCGCGTGGCCGGGTGCTCCCACATCTCGGTGTGCATGGCCGGGGCGAAGACGACCGGACAGCGCGCCGTGAGCAGGGTGTTGGTCAGCAGGTCGTCGGCGAGCCCGTGGGCCGCCTTGGCGAGGACGTCGGCCGTGGCCGGCGCGACGACGACGAGGTCGGCGGACTGGCCGATGCGCACGTGCGGCACCTCGTGGACCGAGGTCCACACCTCGGTCGAGACCGGCTTGCCCGACAGCGCCGACCACGTCGGCGCCCCGACGAAGCGCAGCGCTGCCGCGGTGGGCACGACCGTGACGTCGTGGCCGGCCTCGGCGAACAGCCGGAGCAGCGCGCACGCCTTGTACGCGGCGATGCCGCCGCTGACGCCGAGGACGACGCGCAGCGGGGCGCCGCCGGTCGACGCGCTCACGGGGGCGGTCAGCCCTCGGTGGGCTCGGACGTGAGCAGGCCCTCGTTGATCTCGCGCAGCGCGATCGACAGCGGCTTCTCGTGGACCTCGGTCTCGACGAGCGGACCGACGTAGTCGAGCAGGCCCTCCTGCAGCTGCGAGTAGTACGCGTTGATCTGACGGGCGCGCTTGGCCGAGTAGATGACGAGCGCGTACTTGGAGTCGGCGGCGGTCAGCAGGTCGTCGATCGGCGGGTTGGTGATGCCGATGGGAGCAGCCTGGGTACCGGACACGGTGATCTCGTTTCGTTCGGGGATCGGCGCGTGCCTGCCTGGCGGGGCACGCGAGGGTCGGGGCTCACCGTTCGGCGGGCCCCGATCTCATCAATGATACGAGTTCCTCGCTCGCGCGCCGAACGTCGTCGTTGACGATGACCTCGTCGAACTCCGACTGGGCGGCCAGCTCGGCCCGCGCGGTGGTGAGCCGGCGGTCCCGCTCGGCCTCGCTCTCGGTGCCGCGTCCGACGAGCCGGCGGACCAGCTCCTCCCAACTCGGCGGGGAGAGGAAGACGAAGAGCGCCGCCGGCCAGCTGTCGCGCACCTGGCGCGCGCCCTGCAGGTCGATCTCGAGGAGCGCGTCGCGGCCCTCCCGGATGGCGCGCTCGACGGGACCGCGAGGCGTGCCGTACTTGGCGGCTCCGTGCACGACCGCGTACTCGAGGAACTCGCCGGCCGCGACGAGCCGGTCGAACTCGGTGTCGTCGACGAAGTGGTAGTGCACGCCGTCGACCTCGCCGGGGCGCGGCTTCCGGGTCGTCATCGAGACCGAGAACCACACTCCCGGGAAGTGGGTGCGCACGTACGAGGCGACGGTGCCCTTGCCCACCGCGGTGGGCCCGGCCAGGACGGTCAGCCGGCCGCGCCGGGCAGCCGCGGTGCTGTCGGTGGAGTCGGTGGTGTCGCTCGTGTCAGGAGTGTCGGCGGTGCGGGCGGCGGTGGGGGCGCTGTCCCCGTCCATCACGGCTTCTCGAAGCGCTTGAGCAGCGCGGCCACCTGGTTGGCGCCGAGGCCCCGGACGCGCCGCGACTCGGCGATGCCGACCTCGGCCATGATCGCCCGGGCCCGGACGCGGCCGACGCCCGGCATCGACTCCAGCAGCTCGGTCACCTTCATCTTGCCGATGACCGCGTCCGTCCGGCCGTCCTCGAGCACCTCGGAGAGCGAGCCGCTCGAGTACTTGAGCCGGTTCTTGACCGCGGCCCGTTCCCGTCGCGCGGCCGCGGCCTTCTCGAGGGCCGCAGCCCGTTGCTCGGGGGTGAGCGGTGGAAGCGCCACGGTGTCCGGTCTCCTGCCTGCAGCGGGGTGACGCGTCCTGCGCCCCCCGTGTCCTCGTGTCTTTCCGCCCGAACCTAGCGAGCCGCCCGTGCGGCCCGCAACGCGGCCCCCGGCGGACGGCGGGTCGCCGGCGGGTCGCCCACGGGTCACCGGCGGGACTGCGCGCGATCACTGCGACAGGTCGACGTCGCAGGTCTCGCGGGCGTGCGTCTCGATCTTCTTGGCCGTCGCCTGGTACGAGGCCATCTGCGTGGTCAGCCCCGCCAGGTCGGGGTGGTCGACGGCGAACTTCTCGAAGAACGCCCGCAGCGTCGTCCACTCGGAGCGGACGTCGTCGGGGGCGGCCGCCTCGATGGTGCGCACGCTCGCGACGAAGCGGGTCGCCGCCGCCCGGTCGGCGAGAGACGCGCCCGCGGACGCCCACTGGGACCGTGCGGCCCGCAGCGCGTCGCAGTACGCCGTCGTGTCCGAGCCGCCGCACCCGCTGAGCACGAGGACCGCGAGCACGGCTGTCGCCGCGGCGACGGTCGGGGTGGCGGAGCGGGCGGTGCGCATGCCCCCACCGTAGGCGGTCACCGCGGCGGCGTCCCGACCTCGCGCATCCGGAGGTCAGGGCACGAGCGTGGCGGCGACCTCGCGGGCGCGCGCGGCGAGACGGCCGGGCTCGGGGCCGGCCCCGAGCACCTCGCGGCTCGACGCGGCGAGCACCTGGCGACGGGCCGGACCGAAGGTGCGCGTCAGGCTCTCGACGGTGCCCCCCTGGGCCCCGACACCGGGCGCCAGAACCGGTGTCGCAGCGGCCACGAGGTCGAGACCGAGGTCGGCGACGGCCGAGCCGACGGTGGCGCCGACGACGAGGCCGACGTGACCCAGCTCGCCCCGCGCGGCGGCCGCCGCGTTGTCCGCGGCGGCGCCGGCCACGACGGACCCCGCGACGGAGCGGTCGTCGCGCACCGCGTGCTGGACGCTCGCGCCCTCCGGGTTGGACGTCAGGGCGAGGACGAACAGGCCGCGGCCGGTCTGCTCGGCGAGGTCGATGGCCGGGCGCAGCGACTCGTACCCGAGGTACGGGCTGACCGTGAGGGCGTCCGGCGGGGCGACGGCGTCCTTGCCGAGGTAGGCCTCGGCGTAGGCGGCCATCGTCGAGCCGATGTCGCCGCGCTTGGCGTCGAGGATCGTCAGCGTCCCGGCCTCGCGCAGCTCGGTGAGGACGCGCTCGAGGACCGCGATGCCGCGGCTGCCGAAGACCTCGAAGAACGCCGACTGCGGCTTGACGGCCGCGACCCGACCCGCGAACGCCTCGACGCACGTCAGCGCGAAGCGCTCGAGGCCGGCGACGTCGTAGGTCAACCCCCAGGCCTCGACGAGCGAGCGGTGCGGGTCGATGCCGGCGCAGAGCGGCCCGCGCTCGTCCATGGCGGCACGCAGGCGCGCGCCGAAGCCGGTCGTCATCGTCGGTCTCCGTTCGTCGGGGGGTTCTGGGCGGGTGCCGCCACGGGCGGTCCTCAGCGGCCGTGCGCGGCGCCGACGGCGTCCTCGAAGCGGTCGTAGCCGAGACCGGCGAGCAGGTCGGCCAGCTCGTGGAGCACGCGCATCGGGGCCTTCGGGTCGTTGAACGTCACGGTGCCCACCTGGACGGCGCTCGCGCCCGCGGCGACGAGCTCGAGGGCGTCGCGGCCGGTGCGCACGCCACCGACGCCGATGATCGGCACGGTGCGCATCCGTCCCTCGAGCATGGCCTGGCGCACCTGCCAGACGGCGCGGACCGCGACCGGGCGGATGCCGGGCCCGGACAGTCCGCCGGTGACGCCGCCGAGGTGCGGGCGCATCCGGTCGGTGTCGATGGCCATCCCGAGCAGCGTGTTGATCATCGTCAGGCCGTCGGCACCGGCCTTGACGCAGGCGGCGGCGATGGCGGCGATGTCGGTGACGTCGGGGCTCAGCTTGGCGAACACCGGGACGTCGCGCGGCAGCTGCTCGCGCACCAGGGCGATGACCTTGGCCGACGCCAGCGGGTCGCACGCGAAGACCAGCCCGCGGTTGGCGACGTTGGGGCAGGAGATGTTGACCTCGACGCCGACGACCGCCTCGAAGGCCCGGCTGGCGCGCAGCGTGGCCGCGACGTCGGCGTACTCGGAGCTCGAGCCGCCGGCGATCGAGGGCAGGACGCGCGCCCCGACCGAGGCCAGCCACGGCAGGTCCTCGTCGACGAAGGCCTCGATGCCGGGGCCCTGCAGCCCGATCGAGTTGAGCATCCCGGAGGGCGTCTCGGCCATGCGGGGGGTGCCGCGACCCGAGCGTGGCTCGGCCATGACCGACTTCGTGACGAACGCGCCGAGGTCGGCGACGTCGAAGAAGCGGTGCAGCTCACGGCCGTTGGCCGCGCAGCCGGAGGCGGTCATGAGGGGGTTGGGCAGCCGGCGTCCGGCGAGGTCGACGGACAGGTCGAGCCGGGCGCCCGGCACCTCGCTCCCCCGCGCCCGCTCGGCGGGCTCGACGGGCTCGACGGGCTCGACGGCGGAGTGGGCGGCGGACTCGACGGTGAACTCGGCCATCAGTGACCTCCGGTCCTGGGGGCGCCGACGCAGTCGTCGGGGACCCGGGCGTGGTTGCCCTCGAAGGCGTCCCAGCGGATGCGGTCGCCGCGGAACACGGGGCCCTCGACGCACGAGCGGGACATGCGGGTGCGGCCGTCGGAGCCGACGACCGGCATGACGCACGTCATGCACACGCCGACGCCACAGGCCATGGCCTCCTCGACGGCCACCTGCGCGACGGCGCCGTGCGCCGCGGCGACGTCGGTGACCGAGCGGAGCATGCCCATGGGCCCGCACGCGTAGACGACGGCGGCGCCCGTGCGCGAGATGACCTCGGGCAGCACGTCGCTGACCCAGCCGCGCTGGCCGACCGACCCGTCGTCGGTGGTCACGGTGACGCCGTCGCAGGAGCGGCGGGCCTCGACGACGCCGAAGAGGCGGTCCTCACCGGCCGCACCGAGCACCATCTCGACGTGGCACCCGCGCTCGCGCAGGTCGTGCGCGAGCCAGAACAGGGGCGCGCTGCCGTAGCCGCCACCGACGAGGACGCACGCGACCGGGTCGGTGGGCAGCGGGAAGGGCTTGCCGAGCGGACCGACGACGTCGATGTTGTCGTGCGGCCGGCGCTCGACGATCCAGCGCGTGCCGGCACCGACGGCGGAGACGACGATCTCCACCGTGCCGCCGTACGTGCCGCTGGGGCTGACCTTGTGGATCGAGAACGAGCGGCGCAGCAGGGTCCCCGAGGACTCCCCGCCGACGGCCAGCGCGACGAACTGCCCGGGCCGGCCCAGCTCGGCGACGCCGGGGGCGACGAGCGTCAGGTGCTGGTAGGCACCGACGCGCCGGGTCGCGATGACCTCGGCGACCTCCTGGGTGACGCGGGAGCGCTGGGCGCGCGCGGTGGTGGCCGCGCTCACGCGTCGGCCCCGACCGTGGTCGGCAGGTCGGCAGTGGTGAGTGCCACGGCGTCCTGCGGATCGGCCTGTGCCGCAACGTCGCCCGAGATCCTCGTGCCGCGGCCGTAGAGGTCCAGGTCGCGGGCGTGGTCCTGCAGCGACTTGACCCGCACCTCCTCGGTCAGCTGCGCCTCGATGCCGAGGACCGCGGCGGCGAGCGTCGCGATCGTCGTGATGATCGGCTTGTCCGCGCTCGTCGTGGCTGCGCGGATGGCGTAGCCGTCGGCGCGGGCGTCCTGGCCGGAGGGGGTGTTGACGACCATCTGCACCTCGCCGGCCTCGATGAGGTCGACGATCGAGGGCTCGTTCGGGTCGCCCTCGCCGCGCTCGGTGATCTTGCGGACGACGGTGGCCTCGATGCCGTTGCGCTTGAGCACCGCGGCGGTGCCGGTGGTCGCGAGGATCGTGAAGCCGAGGTCGACGAGGCGCTTGACCGGGAAGAGCATGGCGCGCTTGTCGCGGTTGGCGACCGAGACGAAGATCGCGCCCGAGCGCGGCAGCGCCGAGCCGCTGCCCTGCTGGGCCTTGGAGAACGCCGAGCCGAAGTCGAGGTCGATGCCCATGACCTCACCGGTCGAGCGCATCTCCGGGCCGAGCAGGGAGTCGACGGCGATGCCCTCCTTGGTGCGGAACCGCTTGAAGGGCAGCACCGCCTCCTTGCACGAGACCGGGGCGTGGGCCGGCATCGAGCCACCGTCGCCGGCGGGCGGCAGCAGCCCCTCCTCGCGCAGCTCCGCGACGCTCGCCCCCAGCATGACCCGGGCCGCGGCGCTGGCCAGCGGGACGCCCGTGGCCTTGGCCACGAACGGGACCGTGCGCGAGGCGCGCGGGTTGGCCTCGATGACGTAGAGGATGTCCTGGGCGAGGGCGAACTGGACGTTCATGAGGCCACGGACGCCGATGCCCTGGGCCAGCTTCAGGGTGGCCTCGCGGACCCGGGCGAGCTCGGCCTCGCCGAGCGTCGCGGGCGGCAGGGTGCACGAGCTGTCGCCCGAGTGGATGCCGGCCTCCTCGACGTGCTCCATGATGCCGCCGAGGTACATGTCCTCGCCGTCGTAGAGCGCGTCGACGTCGATCTCGATGGCGTCGTCGAGGAACCGGTCGACGAGCACCGGGTGCTCGGGGCTGGCCTCGGTGGCCTTCTCGACGTAGGTGACGAGCGAGTCGTCGTCGTAGACGATGACCATGCCGCGGCCGCCGAGCACGTACGAGGGGCGCACGAGCACCGGGTAGCCGATCTCGCGGGCGATCGCGAGGGCCTCGTCCGCGCTGACCGCCGTGCCGTGCTTCGGTGCGATGAGCCCGGCCTTGGCCAGCACCTGCCCGAAGGCCCCGCGGTCCTCGGCGAGGTGGATGGCGTCGGGCGAGGTGCCGACGATCGGCACGCCCTCGTCAGCGAGCGCCTTGGCCAGGCCGAGCGGCGTCTGGCCGCCGAGCTGGACGATGACGCCCGCCACGGGTCCGGCCTTCGTCTCGGCGTGGATGACCTCGAGGACGTCCTCGAGGGTCAGCGGCTCGAAGTACAGCCGGCTGCTCGTGTCGTAGTCGGTCGAGACCGTCTCGGGGTTGCAGTTGACCATGACCGTGTCGAACCCCTTGTCGCGCAAGGAGAACGACGCGTGGACGCAGGAGTAGTCGAACTCGACACCCTGGCCGATGCGGTTCGGCCCGGAGCCGAGGATGATGACGGCGGGGCGCTCGCGCGGCTCGACCTCGGTCTCCTCGTCGTAGGACGAGTAGTGGTACGGCGTCGTGGCGGCGAACTCGGCGGCGCACGTGTCGACCGTCTTGTAGACCGGTCGCACCCCGAGGGCGTGGCGGACGCCGCGCACGACGGCCTCCGGCATCCGGCGCAGGCTCGCGACCTGCGCGTCGCTGAAGCCGTGGCGCTTGACGAGCCGGAGCAGGTCGGGCGTCAGCTCGTCGGCCTCGGCGAGCATGGCCGCGACGTCGTTGATGAGCTCGATCTGGTCGAGGAACCACGGGTCGATGCCGGTCTGCTCGTGCACGCGCTCGACGCTGATCCCGCCGCGCAGCGCCTGCTGTACCGCGACGATCCGGCCGTCGGTCGGGACCGTCGACTCCTCGAGAGCCCGCTCGGCGGCGGCCTCGGACAGCTCGCCGTCCCAGTGGAAGGAGGCGCCCTTCTTCTCCAGCGAGCGCAGCGCCTTCTGCAGCGCCTCGGTGAAGTTCCGGCCGATGGCCATGGCCTCGCCGACCGACTTCATCGTCGTCGTCAGGGTCGGGTCCGCGGCGGGGAACTTCTCGAACGCGAACCGCGGCACCTTGACGACGACGTAGTCCAGCGTCGGCTCGAACGACGCCGGCGTCTCGCGGGTGATGTCGTTGGGCACCTCGTCGAGCGTGTAGCCGATCGCCATCTTCGCCGCGATCTTGGCGATCGGGAAGCCGGTCGCCTTGGAGGCCAGGGCGCTCGACCGGGAGACGCGCGGGTTCATCTCGATGACGATGATGCGACCGTCGGCGGGGTTGACCGCGAACTGGATGTTGCAGCCGCCGGTGTCGACGCCGACCTCGCGGATCACCGCGATGCCGATGTCGCGCAGCCGCTGGTACTCGCGGTCGGTGAGCGTCAGGGCCGGGGCGACGGTGATGGAGTCGCCGGTGTGCACGCCCATCGGGTCGAGGTTCTCGATCGAGCAGACGACGACGACGTTGTCGGCGTGGTCGCGCATGACCTCGAGCTCGTACTCCTTCCAGCCGAGGATCGACTCCTCGAGGAGCACCTCGGTCGTCGGGCTGTACTGCAGGCCGGCGCCGGCGATCCGGCGCAGGTCGGCCTCGTCGTAGGCGAAGCCGGACCCCAGGCCGCCCATCGTGAAGGAGGGCCGCACGACGACGGGGTAGCTCAGCTCCTCGGCGGCGGCGAGGCACTCCTCCATGGAGTGGCAGATGACCGAGCGGGCCGACTCGGCGCCGCAGCGCTCGACGACGCCCTTGAAGGCCTCGCGGTCCTCGCCGAGCTGGATGGCCTCGACGTTGGCGCCGATGAGCGGGCAGCCGTACTTCTCGAGGACCCCGTTGTCGTGCAACGCGATCGCACAGTTGAGCGCCGTCTGGCCGCCGAGCGTCGCGAGCACCGCGTCGGGTCGCTCCTTGGCGATGATCGCCTCGACGACCTCGGGCGTGATCGGCTCGACGTACGTGGCGTCGGCGAACTCCGGGTCGGTCATGATCGTCGCCGGGTTGCTGTTGACGAGGATGACGCGGATGCCCTCCTCGCGAAGGACGCGGCACGCCTGCGTGCCGGAGTAGTCGAACTCGCAGGCCTGGCCGATGACGATCGGCCCGGACCCGATGACGAGGACGCTCTTGATGCTGTCGTTCCTGGGCATCAGGACAGGTCTCCCGTCTTGTCGGTGCTGTGCTGTCTCGTTTCCATGAGCTCCACGAAGCGGTCGAAGAGGTAGGCGGCGTCGTGGGGACCGGCGGCGGCCTCGGGGTGGTACTGGACGGAGTAGGCCGGGGCGTCGAGCAGCTCGAGCCCCTCGACGACGTCGTCGTTGAGGCACACGTGCGACACGCGGGCGCGGCCGTACGGGGTGTCGCTGTCACGGTCGGTCGGCGCGTCGACGGCGAACCCGTGGTTGTGCGCGGTGACCTCGACCTTGCCGGTCGTGCGGTCCATGACCGGCTGGTTGATGCCACGGTGGCCGTACTTCAGCTTGTACGTGCCGAACCCGAGCGCCCGCCCGAACAGCTGGTTGCCGAAGCAGATGCCGAAGAACGGGACGCCGGCGCCGAGGACCTCGCGCAGCAGCGTCACCTCGTGCTCGGCGCTCGCCGGGTCGCCGGGGCCGTTGGAGAAGAAGACGCCGTCGGGCCCGCCCTCGGCGACGCCCATGACCTCGGCGAAGGTGGCCGTCGCCGGCAGGACGTGCACCTCGATGCCCCGGCGAGCCATGAGCTGGGGCGTCATCGCCTTGATGCCGAGGTCGAGGGCCGCGACGGTGAAGCGCTTCTCGCCCTCCGCAGGCACGACGTACGGCTCGGCCGTCGTCACCTCGGCGGCGAGCGCCGCCCCCGACATCTCGGGGCTGCGGCGGACCGCCTCGAGCAGGTCGGCCTCCGGAGCGTCGGCGGCGCCACCGCTGAAGATGCCGACGCGCATCGCACCACGTTCGCGCAGGTGACGGGTGAGCGCCCGTGTGTCGAGGTCGCAGATGCCGACGACACCCTGCTCGGCCAGCTCGTCCTCGAGGTCGCGGGTCGAGCGCCAGCTCGACGCGCGGATCGCAGGGTCGCGCACGACGTAGCCGGCGGCCCAGATGCGGGTGCTCTCGTCGTCCTCGGTGTTGACGCCGGTGTTGCCGACGTGCGGCGCCGTCATGACGATGACCTGGCGGTGGTAGCTCGGGTCGGTGAGGGTCTCCTGGTAGCCGGTCATGCCGGTGGAGAAGACCGCCTCGCCGACCGTCTCGCCGACGGCGCCGTAGGAGGCGCCGAGGAAGGTGCGGCCGTCCTCGAGCACGAGCACGGCGGGCTCGCGCAGGCGCCGGGTGCGTCCCTGCCGGGCCGGCACGGTGAGCGGGGTCGAGGTCGTCACAGGTGGGCTCCAGTCGCGTTCGTCAGTTGTCGTTGCGTGTCTCGCTGCGTGCCCGCGCCGGTGCGGACGTCGTGGGTGACGCGTCCGGCGTGGACCGTCGTCACGACGGCCCCGCGGAACGTTCGTCCGTGCCACGGGTTGTTGCGCGAGCGGCTGCGGCTCGCGGCGGCGTCGACGGTGACCTCGCGGTCGGGGTCGACGAGGGTCAGGTGTGCCGGGGCGCCGGCCGCGATGGCCTGCCCCTGGTGGGCCAGGCCCCCGATGCGGGCCGGGTTGGCCGACATGACGCGGGCGACGTCGGCCCAGTCGAGCCGCCCCGGGCGCACGAGGACCTCGCTGACGACCGACAGGGCCGTCTCGAGGCCGAGCATCCCGAAGGCGGCGTCGACGAAGGCGTGCTCCTTGTCGTGGCGGGCGTGGGGCGCGTGGTCGGTGGCGACCGCGTCGATGGTGCCGTCGGCGACGGCCGCGCGCAGGGCCTCGACGTCCTCGGCGGGGCGCAGCGGCGGGTTGACCTTGAAGACGGGGTCGTAGCCGGCGAGCAGGTCGGTCGTGAGGAACAGGTGGTGCGGCGTCACCTCAGCGGTGACGTCGATGCCCTGCGCCTTGGCCCAGCGGATGACCTCGACCGTGCCGGCGGTCGACACGTGGGCCACGTGGACCCGCGAGCCGGTGTGCCGCGCCAGCATGACGTCGCGGGCCACGATGGACTCCTCGGCGATGCCGGGCCAGCCGGGCAGGCCGAGACGGCCGGAGACCTCACCCTCGTGGCAGCAGGCGTCGGGCCCCGCGAGACGCGGGTCCTGGGCGTGCTGGCTGACGACACCACCGAACGGCTTGACGTACTCGAGGGCGCGCCGCATGACGCGGGCGTCGCTGACGCAGTGCCCGTCGTCGCTGAAGACGCGCACCCTCGCCCGCGAGCGCGCCATGAGGCCCAGCTCGGCGAGCTCGGCACCGGCCAGGCCCTTGGTCACCGCGCCGACGGGGACGACCTCGGTGAGGCCGCAGGCCCGGCCGAGGTCGAGGACGCGCTCGGCGGCCTCGGCGGTGTCGGTGACGGGGTTGGTGTTCGCCATGGCGAAGACGGCCGTGTACCCGCCGGCGGCGGCCGCTGCCGACCCGGTGGCGATGGTCTCGGCGTCCTCGCGACCCGGCTCGCGCAGGTGGACGTGCAGGTCGACGAGGCCCGGCAGCGCGACGAGGCCGTCGGCGTCGAGCACCTCCGCGCCGGCCGGGGCGTCGACGGTGCCGACCTCGCGGACGACGCCGTCGACGACGAGCACGTCGGCCGCCTCGGCGCCGAGGAGGCGGGCACCACGGATCACGAGGCGGGTCATCGGACGGCTCCTGAGGCGGCGGGGTGGGTGGCGGCGAGGGCGTCGGGCGGGGACGTCGCGGTGTCCTCGCCCGCGAGGAGGTGGTAGAGGACGGCCATCCGGACCGCGACGCCGGCCGAGACCTGGTCGAGGACGACCGACTGGGGCGCGTCGGCGGCCTCGGGGGCGATCTCGAGGCCGCGGTTCATCGGTCCGGGGTGCAGGACGAGCACATCCGGGTTGCGGGTCACGAGCGTGTCGAGGCGGTCGCGGGTCAGGCCGTAGCCGACCGTGTACTCGCGCGGCGTCGGGAAGAACCCGCCGCTCATCCGCTCGCGCTGGACCCGGAGCATCATGACGGCGTCGACCGTGCCGTGCTCGCCCCGGCCCTCGAGGACCTCGTCGAGGTCCCAGCTCGTGGCGAACCCGTCCGCAGCGCTCCAGGCCCCGATGCCGCTCGGCATGAGCGTCGGCGGCGCGACGACGGTGACCTTGGCCCCGAGGGTCTTGAGCGTGATGACGTTGCTGCGGAAGACCCGCGAGTGCGTCAGGTCACCGACGATCGCGACGTGCCTGCCGTCGAGCTCGCCCATCCGGTGGCGCAGCGTGTACGCGTCGAGGAGGGCCTGCGTCGGGTGCTCGTGGGTGCCGTCGCCGGCGTTGATGACGCTGCACCGCACCCACTGGGCCACCTGGTGGCACGCGCCCGAGGCGTTGTGGCGGATGACGAGCGCGTCGACGGCCATGGCGTCGACGGTCATCGCCGTGTCGCGCAGGCTCTCGCCCTTGGACGTCGAGGAGCCCTTCGCCGACAGGTTGATCGTGTCGGCCGACATCCACTTGCCCGCGATCTCGAACGAGCTGCGGGTGCGCGTCGAGTCCTCGAAGAAGAAGTTGATGACGGTGCGGCCGCGCAGCGTCGGCACCTTCTTGACCTCGCGACGCTGCAGGTCGTGCATCGACGCGGCGGTCTCGAGGATGTCCTCGACCTCCCGACGGGTCAGGTCGGCCGAGGAGATGAGGTGGCGGGTCATCGGGCCTCTCCCCCGCTGATCTTGACGGTGTCGACGCCGTCGAGCTCGGCGACGCGTACGTGGACGCGCTCGTCACGCGAGGTCGGCAGGTTCTTGCCGACGTGGTCGGCCCGGATCGGCAGCTCGCGGTGGCCGCGGTCGACGAGGACCGCCAGGCGCACCGCGCGGGGCCGGCCGAGCTCGCTCAGGGCGTCGAGGGCCGCGCGGATGGTGCGACCGGAGTAGAGGACGTCGTCGACGAGGACGACGACGCGGTCGTCGATGCCGCCGTCGGGGATGCGGGAGCGGTGCGCCGTGCGGACCGGGTTGCGACGGAGGTCGTCGCGGTGGAGCGTGATGTCGAGCTCCCCGACCGGGACCGGGGCGCCCTCGACGTCCGCGATGCAGGCGGCGAGACGCCGCGCGAGCGGCACTCCGCGAGAAGGGATCCCGAGCAGGACGAGGCTGTCCGCGCCGCGGTTGCGCTCGAGGATCTCGTGGCCGATGCGCCGCAGCGCCCGGGAGATGTCGCCCTCGCTCATGACGTCTCTCGCGTCAGGAGGGGTGCTCGGACTGGTTGCAGGCGCACTCAGGTCAGGGCAGGTCACAGCCGCTGGACCTCCTTCCCCGCCTCACGGGACGGTGGTTAAAGGATGTCTTCGGGCAGCGAGTCTAGCGTCCCGCGCGACCGGTCCCGACACCCCGCCACTCCGTGAGAACGGCCCGGGCCGAGGCGAGGGCGCAGAGGCTCCACGTGCCGCAGAGGACGGCGAGGACGACCGTACCGGCGACGGCGAACCCGGTCCGGTGGCTCGACCCGGCGAGATGGTGCAGCCCGAGGGACACCGTCCCGATGGGGAACGTCAGGGCCCACCAGCCCGGCGAGAACGGCATCCGGCCCGCGAAGCCGCGGGCGGTGACGGCCACCGCCCACCCGGCGAGCGGCACACCCGCCGCGAGGACCACGACGCCGTAGCCGACGGCGAGCGAGCGCAGGTCGGCCGCGGCCACCGGCGTGAGCCACGGGCCCGCCGCAGCGACGAGCGCCTGGGCCGCCCCCACCGACTGCCCGACGATGCCGAGCGGGATCCACGACGTGGCCGACGCTGCCAGGGGAACCGGCGCCACGCGCCAGTGGTGGGCGTAGCCGAGCGTGAAGACGACGACCCCGAGCGCGAGCGCGACGGGGAAGCAGGCCGTGGCCACGCCGAGCAGGGCGAGCCCGGCACCGGGAACCGTGGACACGTGCGGCACGAGGGCGGCCCCGGCGGTCGCCGAGACCATCGGAGGCACGACCGGAAGGCCCCACAGGAGTGTCGGCTCGCCGGCCTCGCCTCGCACCAGGGTCGCGGTGAACCCGAGCGCCGTGGCCAGGCCGAGGACGGTGCCCACCACCCACAGGCCGGCGCCGAGCAGGGCGGACGTCCGTCCCGGCGCCACGGTGACCGTCGCCGAGCCGACGGCCAGGACGCCCATGGCCACGGTTCCCCAGAGGGCGCGGTCGGTCGGTGTCGCGAGCGACGCGCGCAGGCGCTCCGGCCGCCGGATCACGCGAACGAGGAACCCGCCGCCCACGGTGACGAGCAGCAGCCACGCGAGGACCATCAGGGCCCTCGCGGCGTCGTGCAGCCGGTCGCCGGGGCCCGGTCCGTCGGCATACGCGGCAAGGAGCGTGGCGAGGATCCCGGTCCCCATGACCGCGGGGAACCAGGCCGGCCCGGCGGGTGGGAGCCCCACCGCAGCCGTGGGAGGCCCGCCGGCAGCCGGCGGTTTGGTCGCGGCACCGGGTCGCGCGGTTCTATGGACGGCAGGGTCGGCGAGGGCGGTCGGCACGGGTCCACCCTCGCTGCCCGCACCGTCCGCTCGGAAGCGCCACCGATGCGTGAGCCCACAAGGTCGGACTTGTGGACGGGTACGATGGCGGGATGTCCTCCGACCTGCGGCACGTGCCCGAGACCGGCTCGCTGCTCGCCCTGCTCGCGGTGGCGCGGTGCGGCAGCATCTCCGCGGCCGCCGCTGAGCTCGGCGTCACCCAGCAGGCGATGAGCGCACGGGTCCGCGCGGCCGAACGGGTGCTCGGTGTCGCGGTCTTCACCCGCACCTCCCGAGGCGTCGAGCTCACGGCCGCGGGGCAGCTCGTCGTCACGTGGGCCGGCGACGTCGTCGACGCCGCACGCGCGCTGGAGCACGGCGTCACGGGCCTGCGCACCGCAGGCGAGAGCGTCGTGCGGGTCGCGGCGAGCAACACCGTGTCCGAGTGCCTCCTGCCCGGGTGGGCCAGCGCCCTGCGCGCCTCCACGGGCGGCGTGCGGGTGCAGGTGGTCCCGGCCAACTCCGAGCACGTCGTCGCAGCGGTGACGGCCGGCGAGGTGGACCTCGGGTTCGTCGAGGGCCCGACCGTGCCACGCGGGCTGGCGCGGCGCACCGTCGCCTCCGACGCCCTCGTCGTCGTCGTGCCGCGCGACCACCCGTGGGCCAGGCGGCGACGCGGCATCACCGCCGGCGAGCTCGCCGCGACGCCGCTCGTCGTGCGCGAGGCCGGCTCAGGAACCCGTCGCACGTACGAGCGGGCCGTCCCCGGCCACGTCGCGCCGGCGCTCGAGCTGTCCTCGACCGGGGCGGTGCGCGACGCCGTCGTCACCACCGGGACCCCGGCCGTCCTGTCCGCGCTCGCGGTCCGCGGCGACCTGCGGTCCGGGCGTCTCGTCGCCGTGCCCGTCGTCGACCTGACGATGCCGCGCTCGATCCGTGCGGTGTGGAACCAGAGCCAGCGCCCGAGCGATGCCGCCGCCGAGCTGCTCGCCATCGCCGCCGCGACCCGCGAGGCCTAGGGGCCCGCGGCGGCGTCCGGGTCAGACGATCGTGGCCTTGACCTCGGCGAGACGGCTGAGCAGGCCGTTGACGAAGCTCGGCGACTCGTCGGTCGACAGCTCAGTGGCGAGCGCGACCGCCTCGGAGATCGCGACACCGTCGGGGATCTCCTCGTTCCAGAGCACCTCCCACGCACCCAGACGCAGCAGCGCCCGGTCGACCGCCGGCATCCGCTCGATCGTCCATCCCTGGCTGTAGTCGGTGAGCGCCGCGTTGATGTCGTTCCAGTGCCCGACGACACCGCGGACGATGTCGGCCGTGTACGGGTTGTTGCCCGCCCGCGAATCGCGGTCGGCGAGGCGCTCCTCGAGGAGGGTCACCGCGTTGACGCCGCGCTGGTCGGCCTCGAAGAGGATGTCGAGGGCCCGGGCCCGGGCCTTGGTGCGTGCAGCCACGTGGGTCCGCGTCCGATCAGTCGTTGACGCGGCCGAGGTACGACCCGTCGCGGGTGTCGACCTTGACCTTCGTGCCGGTCTCGAGGAAGAGCGGCACGTTGATCTGCGCACCGGTCTCGAGCGTGGCCGGCTTGGTGCCACCCGTCGAGCGGTCGCCCTGCAGGCCCGGCTCGGTGTGGGTGATCTCGAGGACGACGGACGCCGGCAGCTCGACGTAGAGCGGCGCGCCCTCGTGCGTGGCGACGATGGCGTTCTGGTTCTCGAGGAGGTAGTTCGCGGCGTCACCGACGGTGGTCTCCGACACGTTGAGCTGGTCGTAGGTGTCGGTGTCCATGAAGACGAAGTCCGAGCCGTCCTTGTACAGGTACTGCATCGTCCGCTTGTCGACGTTGCTCGTCTCGACCTTGACACCCGCGTTGAAGGTCTTGTCGACGACCTTGCCCGACAGGACGTTCTTGAGCTTGGTGCGCACGAAGGCGGGGCCCTTGCCCGGCTTGACGTGCTGGAACTCGACGACGGACCAGAGCTGCCCCTCGAGGTTGAGCACCAGGCCGTTCTTCAGGTCGTTCGTAGATGCCATCTGCTGGAAACCGCTTTCGTGTGCCGGCCGGTGGGCGCCCCGCGGGCGCGCCGGGACCCGGTCGCTTAGATGTCGTGGAAGGTGCCGCGCAAGTCTAGCCGTGGCCCGCGCCGATCGCGGAATCGCCGGTGCCGCGCGGGCCGGGGCAGGTGTAGGCTCGCCGGTCCCCCAGACGTGTCCCGGCCCGAGAGAGGCGGCTTCGCCGTGCCCGCGCCCACCAACACCCTGAGCGACGAGCTCGCACGAGAGCAGGCCTTCCTCGACCGTGCGCGGGCCGAGCTGGGCCGGATGCGTGAGGCCGCCGAGGCGCTCGACGCGTCGCGGGCCAGCGACGCCGTCAGCGGCGAGGTGCTCTCCCGCGTCCTCGCCCGACGCATCGCCTCGCTGCAGGACGACCCGCGCACGACGCTCTTCTTCGGCCGCATCGACCTCGAGCCGGCGGATGCCCCGGCCGAGTCGTTCCACGTCGGGCGCCGGCACGTCAGCGACGAGTCCGGCGACCCGGTCGTCGTGGACTGGCGGGCGCCGGTGTCGACGGCGTTCTACCGCGCCTCGCACCTGGAGCCGATGGACGTCGTGCTGCGTCGCCGGTTCGGCGTCGACCACGGCCGGCTCACGGCGATCGAGGACGAGCACCTCGGGCTGCCTGCGGTCCATGACGACGCGTCCGGTGGCTCGCTGCTGGCGGCCGAGATCGAGCGTCCCCGCACCGGGCCGATGCGCGACATCGTCTCGACGATCCAGCCGGAGCAGGACGAGATCGTGCGCAGCGACGTCGGGACGACGATCTGTGTGCAGGGTGCCCCGGGCACCGGCAAGACCGCGGTCGGGCTGCATCGCGCCGCGTGGCTGCTCTACTCCTTCCGTGAGCGCCTCGACCGATCCGGGGTGCTCGTCGTCGGACCCAACCGCGCGTTCCTGGACCACATCGGCGCGGTCCTCCCCTCGCTCGGTGAGGTCCGCGTCGGCCACGCGACCATCGACAGCCTCCTCGAGCACGGCCGGGTCCGTGTCGACGAGCCCGCGGCGGTCGCGACGCTCAAGGGTGACGCGCGCCTGGCGGCGGTGCTGCGCCGGGCCGTGTGGTCGACCGTCGCGCGGGCCACCGAGGCGCTCGTCGTGCCTCGCGGCGTCCGCAAGTGGCGCGTGCCGGCGTACGAGGTCCAGGAGATCCTCGACGAGCTGGCCGCTCGCGGCGTCCGGTACACCGCGGCCCGCGACCTGCTGCCGATGCGCCTCGCGCACCACGTCCTGCTCGGGATGGAGCGCGACGGCGACGCCCCCGACGACCGCGTGCAGGAGTCCGTCGCGAAGTCGCCCGCCATGAAGAAGTACGTCGCGTCGGTGTGGCCCGCCCTCGACCCGCAGACGGTGCTGCACCGGCTCTGGTCCGACGCGGAGGCACTGGCTGCCGCTGCGGAGGACGATCTCACTGCCGAGGAGCAGCGGATGCTCCTGTGGGACAAGCCGGCCCGCACGAAGGGCGCAGCGCGGTGGAGCCGGGCGGACATGGCCCTGCTCGACGAGATCGGCGATCTGCTGAACCGAGTGCCCAGCCTCGGGCACGTCGTCCTCGACGAGGCGCAGGACCTGTCCCCCATGCAGCTTCGCGCCGTCGGTCGGCGCTGCTCCACCGGGTCGGCGACGGTGCTCGGCGACATCGCCCAGGGAACCACGCCGTGGGCCACCTCGTCGTGGGCCGACGCGATGCGCCACCTCGGCAAGGAGTCCCACGACCTCGTCGTGCTCGACCGCGGGTTCCGCGTGCCGGCACAGGTCATCGACTACGCGGCCCGGCTGCTGCCCGCCATGGCGCCCGGTCTCGGTGCGCCGGTGTCCGTGCGGTCCAACCCCGGGCGCCTCGACGTCGTGCCCGTGGCCGGCGAGCTCATGGCGGCCGTGGCCCGGGTCGTGCGAGAGGCGAGCGCCGAGCCCGGCTCCGTCGGCGTCATCGCGCCCGACGCCATGGTCGCCGACGTCGCCGCCGGGCTCACCTCCGCGGGCATCCCGCACGGCCGGCTCGACCGGGACCACGGCGACGACGAGGACCACCAGGTCGAGGTCGTGCCGGCGGGCGTCGCCAAGGGACTCGAGTTCGACCGCACGGTGGTCGTCGAGCCGGCGGCCATCGCCGCCGCGGAGCCTGACGGACGGACCGGGCTGCGGCGCCTCTACGTCGTGCTGACGCGCGCCGTCTCGGCGCTCACCGTCGTGCACGCCGAGCCGCTCCCCGACGCCCTGGCCGGCTGAGCACGGCAATTCGATGGCGCTCCCGCCGCCTGCGGGCGAGCATGGGGGCGTGGTGAGCGAGCGGCGGCTGCCGCCCCAGGGTGGCCTGCCCCCGACCGGGGAGGTGGGCGACGACGTCGTCGAGATCGCCTGCGACGAGTCCGGCTTCTCCGGCACCAACCTGCTCGACGCCGCGACGCCGCTGTTCGTCCACGCCAGCGTCGACCTGCCCGTCGCGGAGGCCGCCGACGTCGTCCGCACCCTGCACGCGGGGGTCAGGTGGTCGCTCGACGAGGTCAAGTCCGGACCGCTGCTCCGGGGGCCCGACGCCCGGGCCGCCCTCGAGTGGCTCCTCGAGCGGCTCCGTGGTCACGCCCACGTCCACGTCGTCGACAAGGAGCTGTTCCTCGTCAGCCGCGTCGTCGACCTGTTCCTCGTCGAGCCGTCGTACGCTGCGGGCACCCGCCTGGCGGCGGTCGACCCGGGGGCGTCGCTGGCGCTCTACCGCGCCGGACGGGCGCACCGGGCACAGTGGTCCGCCTTCCTCCGCGCCCTCTCCGACGTCGTGCGGACCAAGGCCCGTCACGCGCCGGACGCGGCCTCCCTCGACGCCTTCCTGGTGTCACGCGAAGCGCTTCTCAGGGCGCTCAGCGCAACCGGCGACGAGGCCGAGCGGGGGCGGACGGAGGCGATGGGCGTCCTCGCGGCGGTCGAGCGCGAGCGCGTCATCGAGGTGACGACCCGGTTGGCCGACGGCGACCGGTCGGTGCCGCCGCCGCTCGAGCCGCTCCTGCCCGCGCTCGCCGAGACGGTGCTGTTCTGGAGCGACGGACGACGTCGCGTGCTGGTCGTCCACGACGAGCAGAGCGCCCTGACGGCCGACCGGTTGCGCCGTCTGCAGGAGGTGCTCGCCGGCGCGGCCGACGGATCCCCTTCCGCCCTGGCCGGACTCGTCACCGTCGACTCCCGCGACGACCCCCGCGTGCAGGTCGCCGACCTGCTGGCCGGTGTCGCCCGCCGGTCGCCCGACGTCCTCGGCGACCCGCTGCTTCAGGGGTTCCTGTCCCCGACCTCGCTCGTCGACCGGCCTCTGCCGGACCCCTCAGTCGCTCGGCCCTACGTCACTGCTCACCCTGACTGAGCACTGACGTAGCGAGCGGGGGCGCCTCCCCTCGGAGCGGCACCAGACCTCGGCCGCAGCCCGGTTCGTCGACACCGACCTGTCCGGTGCGGGACCTCGACGCGCTCGCTCAGACCAGCGCGCGCAGCGCCAGCAGGTAGCTCTGCAGGCCGAAGCCGGCCACGGTGCCGGTGGCGACGCCGGCGACGACCGAGGTGTGCCGGAACTCCTCGCGCGCGGCGGGGTTGGACAGGTGCACCTCGACGAGGCTGCGTCCGCTCGTCGTGACGATGGCGCACGCGTCGCGAACCGCGTAGGAGTAGTGCGTGAAGGCACCGGGGTTGAGCACGACGTCGGCGCCGGAGTCGACGGCCTCGTGCAGCCAGTCGATGAGCTCGCCCTCGTGGTTGGTCTGCCGGCAGTCGGCGACGAGACCGAGGTCGCGCGCCTCGCGCTGGACCGCGGCGTGCACGTCGTCCAGCGTGTCGGAGCCGTAGACCTCCGGCTCGCGGGTGCCGAGCCGGTTGAGGTTGGGACCGGACAGGACGAAGACCGTTGCCGTCATGGCCGGAGTCTAGTGAGCCCCCGCACCGCCGGCCCGCGACACGAGGCGGTACGCCTCCTCGAGGACGGCGTCGGACGGGCCGACCAGACGCGTGGGGACGGCGAGCCCGTCGAGCACGACGAACCGCAGGGTCGACCCGCGGGACTTCTTGTCCCGGCGCATCGCCGTGAGCAGCGACTCCCACCGGTCGCCGCGGTAGGTCGTCGGCAGGCCGAGCGACCCGAGCACTGCTCGGTGGCGGGCGACCAGGTGGTCGCCCTCCGGTCCGGTGAGGTGGCCGGTGAGCCGCGCCAGCTCGGCGACGTACACCATGCCGACGCTGATCGCCTCGCCGTGACGCCACGTGTAGCCCTCGACCTGCTCGATGGCATGCCCGAACGTGTGGCCGTAGTTGAGGATCTCGCGCAGCGAGCTCTCGCGCGGGTCGGCGGCGACGACCTCGGCCTTGACCCGGACCGCCCGCTCGACGAGCTCGACCACGTGCGGGCCGTCGGCCCGGCAGGCCGATGCCGGGTCGTCCTCGACGAGCTCGAGGATGCGCGGGTCCGCGATGAACCCGCACTTGACGACCTCGGCGAGGCCCGCGACGAGGTCGGCCCGCGGCAGTGTCGCGAGCACGCCGACGTCGCAGACCACCCCGGCCGGCGGGTGGAATGCGCCGACGAGGTTCTTGCCCTCGGGAGTGTTGATGCCGGTCTTGCCGCCCACGGCGGCGTCGACCATGCCGAGGAGGGTCGTCGGCACCTGCACGACGCGTACTCCACGCAGCCACGACGCCGCGACGAAGCCCGCGAGGTCGGTGACGGTGCCACCGCCGAGGCCGACGACGGCGTCGCTGCGGGTGAAACCCGCCCGGCCGAGCCGCGACCAGAGGTCTGCGGCCACCGCGGCGGTCTTGGCCGACTCGGCGTCGGGGACCTCGGCGGCAAGGACCGCGTACCCGCGCGCCTCGAGGGCCGAGGCGACGCGCGCCACGAGGTCGGGCAGCGTCGGCGGGTGGACGAGCAGGACGCGCTCGACTCCCTCGCCGACGAGCTCGCCGACCCGGTCGAGGGCACCGGAGCCGATGACGACGTCGTACTGTCCGCCGACGCTGATCGTCGTCGGCGCGGCCGTGCCGCTCACGCCCGCCCCGCCTCGAGGAGCGCGACGACCTCGTCGACGACGGCCTCCGGAGCCTTGCCCGCGGTGTCGACGCGGACCGACGCCACGCGCTCGTAGGTGGGGCGGCGATGGTTCATCATCGTGACCCACGAGGCGCGCGGGTTGACGGCGAGCAGCGGACGGGACCGGTCGAAGCCGATGCGCCGGCTCGCGTCGGCGATGGCGACGTCGAGGAACACGACGACGTGGCCCCGCAGCGCCTCCTCGGTCAGCGGGTCCATCACCGCCCCGCCCCCGAGTGCGACGACGCCGGTCTCCTCCGCGAGCGACCGGGCCACCTCGGCCCGCTCGAGCTCCCGGAAGACCGGCTCGCCGTCGTCGACGAAGATGTCGGAGATGCTGCGCCCCTCCACCGCTTCCACGGCGGCGTCGACGTCGTGGAAGGCGACCCCCAGTCGCTCGGCGAGCGCCTTGCCGACGGTCGTCTTGCCCGCACCGGGCGGCCCGACGACGACGGCGACCGGACGCGTCGCCTCTTCGGCCCCCCTGGCCTCCGTGGCCTCGGTGGCGTCCGTCGGCTGCCCGGAGTCGGCGGTCACCACGTCCGCAGCCCCTCCGGGATCGCCGCCAGGTACGCGGCGTGGTTGCGCGAGGTCTCGGCGACGGAGTCGCCGCCGAACTTCTCGAGGCACGCCTCGGCGAGCACGAGCGCCACCATCGCCTCGGCGACGACGCCTGCCGCGGGGACGGCGCACACGTCGGAGCGCTGGTGGATGGCGGTCGCGGCCTCACCGGTCGCGACGTCGACGGTGGCGAGGGCCCGCGGCACGGTGCTGATCGGCTTCATCGCCGCGCGCACGCGCAGCGGCTGGCCGTTGGACATGCCGCCCTCGGTCCCGCCGGCCCGGGCGGTGCGACGCGTGATGGCGCCCTCGAGCAGGTCCATCTCGTCGTGGGCCCGGGAGCCGCGGCGGCGGGCCGTCTCGAAGCCGTCCCCGACCTCGACGCCCTTGATCGCCTGGATGCTCATGAGCGCCTGCGCCAGGCGGCCGTCGAGCCGGCGGTCCCAGTGCACGTGCGAGCCGAGGCCCGGAGGCAGGCCGTAGGCCAGCACCTCGACGACGCCACCGAGGGTGTCGCCGTCCTTGCGGGCGGCGTCGACCTCGGCGACCATCGCGGCCGACCCGGCCACGTCGAAGGCGCGGACGGGGTCGGCGTCGAGACGCTCGACGTCGTCGGGCGTCGGCACGGGCGCGTCGGGGCTGACCGCTGCGGTGCCGATCGAGACCGTGTGCGACACGAGCCGGATGCCGTAGGCCTGCTCCAGGAAGCGCGCGGCGACCTCACCCAGCGCGACCCGCGCCGCGGTCTCACGCGCGCTGGCCCGCTCGAGCACGGGACGGGCGTCCTCGTGCCCGTACTTCTGCATGCCGACGAGGTCCGCGTGGCCGGGCCGGGGGCGGGTCAGCGGCTTGTTGCGCGCGACCTCCTTCTCGGCGTTGACGTCGTCCGCGGCGGCGTACGCCTCGTCGCTGACGGCCTCGGGGCTCATGACGGTCGTCCACTTGGGCCACTCGCTGTTGCCGATGCGCACGGCGAGGGGCGAGCCGATCGTCACCCCGTGGCGCAGGCCCCCGAGGAACTCGACCTCGTCCTGCTCGAACTTCATCCGGGCGCCGCGCCCGTACCCGAGCCGGCGCCGCGCGAGCGCGGCCTGCAGGTCCTTGGCGCCGACCTCGACACCGGCCGGGACGCCCTCGAGGACGGCCACCAGCGCCGGGCCGTGGGACTCACCGGCGGTCAACCAACGAAACATGTCCCGATCCTCCCACGCAGCCTGTCGCCGGCTCCGACCCGCCCGCGAGGCGGACGACCGCAGCCACACCGGCGACCGCACCCGGACGCACCACGGTCAGAGGACGAACCGCACCTCGGTGAGCAGCGACAGGAGCAACCCGACGAGCATCCACGGACCGAAGGCGATGTCGTCCTTGCGCGAACCACGCAGCACCGTGAGCCGGACGACGCCGTAGGCGCCGGCGAGGAGGAAGGCCGCGCACGCCGCGACGAGCGTCGCCACCACCGACAGGTAGCCCGAGGCGAGCCCGACCAGGCCGGCCAGGGTGACGTCGCCGAACCCGAAGCCGCTGCCCAGCAACGCGGCGAGCAGGGCGAGCAGCAGGAACACCGCCCACAGCGCGAGACCCGCGACGACGGCCCGACGCAGGGCCGCCCAGTCCCCCGACGCGAGCGAGGCGACGGTCAGCTGGACGAGCAGGACGACATATGCCGGGCGGGTCAGGCCCCGAGGCAGCCGGTGCACGTCGGCGTCGATCCACGAGAGCGCTACCGCGACCGCGGAGAAGACGAGGTAGGCCGGTGCCAGCGCCCACTCCGACAGGGGGCCGAACCGCCAGGCGAGGACCGCCCAGAGCAGCCCGGTCGAGGCCGTCACGACCCACGGCCCGACGCGCGGTCCCGGACCGATCTCATCGTCGAGCCGGTAGCCCAGGGTCGCGAGCCGCCGGCGCAGGAGCTCACCGACACCGAGGCCGGCCAGACCCACCACGACGACGAACCACCACGGCGTCGGCGGCGCGGCGACCCAGGTCACGACGCGGTCCCCGCCTCGGCCGTACCTGCGCGGTCGTCGCGACCCGCCGCCTGCTGAGATGTCCGGACCGCCCGGGCCGCCAGGACGGCGTCGAGCGCGGCACGCATCGCCTCGAGGGGCGCGGGGCGCCCGGTCATGAGCTCGACCTGTCGGGTGGCCTGGTGCAGGAGCATGTCCGTACCGGGGGCGACGACCCAGCCGGCGGCCGCAGCGGCCCGCTCGAGCGGCGTCGTGCCGCCGGCGTAGACGGCATCGAGCAGCACCGGGCGCGTCGACGCGTCGGCCACGGGCAGCCGGTCCAGGCCGACCACGGACGCAGGGGGCACGGTGCTGACGACGACGTCGGTCGGCGTCCACTGCCCGAGACCGACGACCTCGACCTCGAGGCCCGACGCGCGCGCCTGCTCGAGCGTCTCGGGTCGGGCCCGGTCGCGCACCATGAGGACGACCCGCCGGGCGGTGCCGGCCACCGCCGCGACCGTGGAGCGCGCCGTGGCCCCCGACCCGACGACGAGCACCGATCGGGGCGCGGGGGCACCGGCCTCGGCCAGCGCCCGCCGGACGCCGACGACGTCGGTGTTATGCGCCGACCAGCCGGCGGCGGTCGGCAGCAGCGTGTTGGCCGCACCGGTGGCGCGGGCCGCGTCGTCCACGACGGACGCGGCCGCGAGGGCCGCCTCCTTGAGCGGCATCGTCAGCGACAGGCCCCGGCACCCGTCCGCGAGGGCCTCGAGCTCGCCGGCGAACCGGTCGGCCCCGACCTCGCGGCGTCCGTACGTCCAGCCGAGACCCAGCGCCGTGTAGGCGGCCCGGTGCAGCACCGGCGAGAGCGAGTGCGCGATGGGGCTGCCCCACACCTCGCACCAGGGCGTCAGCACTTGCCCTTGTTGGCCGCACACCACTGCTGGAACTGCTGGACGTTGCGCTGGTGCTCCTCGTACGTCGTCGCGAACTTCGTCTCGCCGGTGGCCAGGTTGACGGTGACGAAGTACAACCAGCCGCCCGGCGCCGGCGAGGCGGCCGCCTGCAGGGCCTGGTCGCCGGGGTTGGCGATCGGGCCCGGCGGCAGACCCGGGAAGCGACGCGTGTTGTACGGGCTGCCGCTGTCGAGCATGGCCTGGGTGGGCACGCCGCGCTTCTTGAAGATGTAGTTGACCGTCGAGTCGAGGCCGAGGGACATGTTCTGGGCGAGGCGGTTCTCGATGACCCGTGCCACCTTGGCCTGGTCGGCCTCGGTCTGGGCCTCGCCCTCGACGAGGCTCGCGACCGTGACGACGCGCTCCATCCGGTCCGGCGCGATGCCGAGGGCGTCGAGGCGCTTCATCGACTCGGCGACCATCTGCTTGAGCTGGTCGAGCGCGGTCGTCTTTGACCCGAACTCGTAGCTGGCCGGGAAGAGGTAGCCCTCGATGTTGCCCTTGGCCGACGGTGGCAGGCCGAGCTCGTCGACCTTCTTGGCCGCGGCCTCGTACTGGGCGACCGGGATGCCCGAGCCCTTCGACAGGCGCGCGTAGATCTCGGTGGCCCACAGGCCCTCCGGGATGGTGACCCGGGTGATGTCGCGGTTCTTGGGGTCGACGAGGACGGCGAGGGCGTCGGCGGCGCGCATCTGCTTCTTCAGCGTGTAGATGCCCGGCTGGATGCCGGCGCTCCTCGGGTCGGCGTTCGCGGCCTCGATGAACGCCTTCGTCGACTTGACGACGTCGTCCTCGACGAGCGTCTTGGCGATGGCGGTGCCGCCCTGGCCGTCCTCGACGGTGACCTGGACCTGGCCGGAGCCCGGGCCCGGGTAGTCGTTGGCCTCGAGGAAGTCCTCGACGACGGGCCGCAACGCCTTGTAGGCGACGCCCACGCCGCCACCGATGAGACCGAGCGCGAGGACGATGACGATGATGCGGCGCAGCACCGACGGCTTGCCGGAGCGTCGCGCGGCGGGTGCAGGTGCGCTGGGTGCCCCCGTGGACGAGCCGGCGTCGCGTCTGCGGCGTCCGCGCGCCCGGGCGGCCTGCTCGGCCTCGCGACGCTCGCGCCGGGTCAGGGGGACGGCACCCTCCGCGTCGGCACCGTGTGCCGGACCGTGGCCTGCCTCGTGTCCCCCCGTGGCCGGCGACGTGGTCGTGGTCCGCATGCCTGCCGTACCCGTCGTACCCACCCGCGGCGAGGTCGTGCTCGTAGGCGCCCGGCGCGGTCTCGTCGTAGGCGTACGTGTCGTCGTGGTCGCCGAAGATGGACGACTCCAGGTGGTCCTTCATCGTCGGCGTTCCTTCTTCCGTCTTCCGGTGGGCGAGACGGTCTCGCCCGGCGCCCGGCCCAGGGCCGCCTCGGTGTCGAGGGCCCACTGGAGGATCAGCACGGCAGCGGCCTGGTCGACCACCGCTCGCTGGCCGCGACCGGGGACCCCGCTGTCGCGTAGTCTCCGGTGCGCGTCGACGGTGGTCAAGCGCTCGTCGACGAGGCGCACCGACACGGTACCGAGCCGCGCGGCCAGCAGGGACGCATACGTGCGAGCCAGCCGGGCCGCCTCCCCCTCCTGCCCGGACAGGAGCCGCGGCAGCCCGACGACGACCTCGACGGCGCCGAGGTCGGCGACGATCGCGGCGAGCGCCTCGACGTCGGCGTCGGCCGCGAGGTCACGCGGCAGCGTCTCGACGGGGTGGGCGAAAGTCCCGGACGGGTCGGACGCGGCGACGCCGACGCGGGCCTGGCCCACGTCGACGCCGACGCGAACTCCGGGGCGTGCGCCCGACGAGGTCACTGGCCGGCGCCTCGGCTCCGCAGTGCGTCCTCGACCGCGCCGAGGGCCGCCGAGACCTGGCCGGCGTCCGTGCCGCCACCCTGGGCGAGCTCGTCGCGCCCCCCACCGCCACCGCCGAGGGCGGCGGCCGCGAGCTTGACGAAGTGGCCCGCCTTGAGGCCGGCCTCGCGGGCGCGCTCGTTCGTCGCGACGATGACGACGGGCCGCTCGTTCGCGACCGCCGCCATGGACACGAGCGTCGGCCGCTCGTTGCCGAGCCTCGAGCGCACGTCGGTGACCAGAGCGCGCAGGTCGTCAGCGACGACCCCGCTGCCGGCGTCGTGGCTGACGAACGTGACGCCACCGATGTCGCGCGCCGAGGCGACGAGACCCGCGGCCGCGCCGAGCACCTGGGCCTGGCGCACCGCCGCGATCTCCTTCTCGGCGTCGCGCAGGCGCGACAGGATGCCGCTGATGCGGTCGGGCAGCTCGTCACGGCGCACGCCGAGCGTGTCGGTCAGCTGGCTGACGATCGCCGCCTCGCGGGCCAGATGGGTGTAGGCGTCGGCGCCGACGAGCGCCTCGACCCGTCGGACACCCGAGCCGATGGAGGCCTCCCCGAGCAGCTTGACGACCCCGATCTGGCCGATCCGCGGAGTGTGCGTGCCCACGCACAGCTCACGCGACCACTCGCCGATCGAGACAACGCGGACGCGCTCGCCGTACTTCTCGCCGAAGAGCGCCATCGCACCGAGCTTCTTGGCCGCGTCGAGCCCCATGACGTCGGCGGTCACGGGCAGGTCGTCGAGCAGGAACCCGTTGATGCGGGCCTCGATCTGCCCCATCGCCTCAGCCGGTACCGCCTGCAGCGACCGGAAGTCGAAGCGCAGGCGCCCCGGCGAGTTCTCCGAACCGGCCTGGGTCGCGGTCTCGCCGAGCTCGTCGCGCAGCGCCTGGTGCACCATGTGCGTCGCGGTGTGCGCCCGCGAGATGGAACGCCGACGCAGCACGTCGACCTCCGCCTCGGCCTCCTGGCCCACCGCCGCCTCGCCCTCGAGGACCGTGGCGCGGTGGACGACCAGCCCCGTGATGGGTCGCTGGACGTCCTTGACCTCGATGAGCGCGCCGTTCGCGAGGCGGATCCGCCCGTGGTCGGCCTGCTGGCCACCGGACTCGGCGTAGAGCGGGGTGCGATCCAGGACGAGCTCGACGTCGTCGCCGGCCTCGGCGCGCTCGACGACGACCCCGTTGCGGACGATGCCGCGCAGGCGGGTGTCGGTGAGCACCTGGTCGTAGCCGGTGAACTCGACGTCGCGGCCGAGCGCGTCGGCCAGCTGCCGGTAGACGGAGGTGTCGCCGTGCGCGCTCTTCTTCGCCCGGGCGTCGGCCTTGGCGCGGTCGCGCTGCTCGGCCATGAGGCGCCGGAAGCCGGCCTCGTCGACCTGCAGGCCCTGCTCGGACGCCATCTCGAGCGTGAGGTCGATCGGGAACCCGTACGTGTCGTGCAGCGCGAACGCCTCGGGCCCGCCGAGCGTCGCCGCCCCCGACGCCTTGGCCTTGGCGACCGCGGTGTCGAGGATCGTCGTGCCCGCGCTCAGGGTGCGTCGGAACGCGTCCTCCTCTGCGTAGGCGACCTGGCTGATCCGCCGGAAGTCGGTCTCGAGCTCGGGATAGGAGGCCTTCATCCGCTCCATGCTGACCGGCAGCAGGTGCTCGAGGGTCGGGGCGTCGACGCCGAGCAGGCGCATCGAGCGCACCGCGCGGCGCAGCAGGCGGCGCAGGACGTACCCGCGCCCCTCGTTGCCCGGCACGACGCCGTCGCCGATGAGCATGAGCGAGGAGCGCACGTGGTCGGCGACGACCCGGAAGCGGACGTCGTCCTCGTGCACCGCACCGTAGCGGCGGCCGGTGAGGTCCTCGGCCGCGGCGATGACCGGGAAGACCTCGTCGGTCTCGTAGATGTTGTCGACGCCCTGGAGCAGGAAGGCGGCGCGCTCGAGGCCCATGCCGGTGTCGATGTTGCGCTTGGGCAGGTCCCCGACGATGTCGAAGTCCTCCTTCGACCGGACGTTCTCGAGCTCGTACTGCATGAAGACGAGGTTCCAGAACTCGAGGTAGCGGTCGCCGGCCTCCCAGTCACCGTCGGCGCCGTACGCCGGCCCGCGGTCGAGGAGGATCTCCGAGCAGGGGCCGCCCGGGCCGGCGACGCCCATGTTCCAGTAGTTGTCCTTGCGGCCGAGCCGCACGATGCGGTCGTCGGGCAGGCCGGCGACCTTCTTCCACAGCGAGATGGCCTCGTCGTCCTCGTGGTAGACGGACGCGTAGAGGTCCTTCTCGTCGAAGCCGAGGCCGCCGTCGGACTGGCTCCTCGTGATGAGCTCCCACGCGAGCTCGATCGCGCCTTCCTTGAAGTAGTCGCCGAAGCTGAAGTTGCCGTTCATCTGGAAGAACGTGCCGTGGCGGGTCGTCTTGCCGACCTCCTCGATGTCGAGGGTCCGCACGCACTTCTGGACGCTCGTCGCGCGGCTGTACGGCGGCGTCTCCTGGCCGAGGAAGTACGGCTTGAACGGCACCATGCCGGCGTTGACGAACAGTAGGTTCGGGTCGTCGTGCACGAGCGACGCGCTCGGCACGACGGTGTGGTCGCGGCTGCCGAAGAACGAGAGCCAACGGCGCCTGATCTCAGCGGTTTCCATGCGTCAGTCCTTGGGTCGGTGAGTGGTCCGGGGCCGTCACGGAGACGACGGCGCGGGTCGGGGCAGGTGGGGGCGGGGCCAGCCCGGCGCCTCAACGGGGCGCGACTGGCCCCCGGGGAGCTCGCGCCTGCCGCGCGCTCACCCGGACCGGGACCACCCTGCGTGCCACTCGGGCCACGATGCATCCGTCCTTCGACTCGTCGGCGCGGACCTCGCGCCACTGGTCAACCCTAACGGACGGTGCCCTGCGGGTCCCACCGCGTTCCCGCCCGGACGAGACGCTCGGGCCCCCGGACACGCGGCTGGGCCGGTCCCCCAAGCGGGGACCGGCCCAGCACGCGTGGGCCGCCGGCGGAGCTGCCGACCGACGCCGGCCGACTGCCGCCGACGGCTTTCGCGGCGCGTCAGACGGGCTCCACCTCGGCCACGAGGTCGGTCTTGATCTCGGGGAAGTGGCAGGCCTGCACGTGCTTGCCGCTCTCGCGCTTGGACCGGACCGGTGCCAGAGCCGCCTCGGAGGGCACCAGCGGCGGCTCCGTCTGGGCGCAGACCTCCTGGGCCTTCCAGCAGCGGGTGCGGAAGCGGCACCCGCTCGGCGGGTCGATCGGGCTGGGCACGTCGCCGACGAGGCGGATGCGCTCCTTGGGGGCGATGCCGCGCGCGACGTTGATGTCCGGTGCAGCGGACAGCAGCGCCTGCGTGTACGGGTGCTCCGGCTCCTCGTAGATCTTCTTCTTGTCGCCGTACTCGACGATCTTGCCGAGGTACATGACCGCGACCTGGTCGCAGAAGTGGCGCACGACGCCGAGGTCGTGCGCGACGAAGATGAACGCGAGGTCGAGCTCGTCGCGCAGCTTGCCCAGCAGGTTCATCACCTGCGCCTGGATCGACACGTCGAGCGCCGACACCGGCTCGTCCGCGATGATGAGCTTGGGCTCGACCGCGAGAGCGCGAGCGATGCCGATGCGCTGGCGCTGGCCGCCGGAGAACTCCGACGGGTAGCGGTTGATGTGCTCGGGGCTGAGGCCGACGAGCTCGAGCAGCTCCTGGACGCGGGCCTTCTCCTTGCCCCGGTGCAGACCGTGGACCTTGAGCGGCGTCGCGAGGATCGAACCGACGGTGTGCCGCGGGTTCAGGGAGCTGTACGGGTCCTGGAAGATCATCTGCACGTCGCGGCGGATGGACCGGAGGTCCTTCTCCGGCAGGTGCGTGATGTCGCGGCCCTCGAAGACGACCTTCCCGCCGGTGGGCTCGTCGAGGCGGGTCACGAGGCGTGAGGTCGTCGACTTGCCGCAGCCGGACTCCCCGACCAGGCCGAGCGTCTGGCCCTGCTTGACCGAGAAGCTGATGCCGTCGACGGCCTTGACCATGGCCTTGACCATGCGCAGCCCCTGGACCTCGCGGAAGGGGAAGTAGCGCTGGAGGTCGGTGACCTCCAGCAGCGTCTGGTCGCTCATCGTGCTCCCTCGGCGCTGTTCAGGGTGGTCACCGGGTCTTCGAGGTGGCACCGGAACTGGCGGTTGGACAGCCCCGGCGTCGGACGCCACTCGGGCAGCTGCGTGAAGCAGGCGTCGCCCTCGACGAGGTCCTTGAACGCGCAGCGCGGGTGGAACGAACAGCCCGAGGGCAGGGCGAGCAGGCTCGGCGGCGCGCCGGGGATCGTCGAGAGCTCGTCGCGGTCCTCCGAGTGCGACGGGACCGACTGCAGCAGGCCGAAGGTGTAGGGGTGCGAGGGCTGGGCCAGCACCTCCTTGGCGTCGCCCCTCTCGACGCCGCGACCGGCGTACATGACGAGGATGTCGTCGGCGGTCTCGGCGACGACCGCGAGGTCGTGCGTGATGAGGATGACGGCCGACCCGAACTCCTTCTGCAGGTCGTTGACGAGGTCGAGGATCTGCGCCTGGACGGTGACGTCGAGGGCGGTCGTCGGCTCGTCGGCGATGAGCAGCTTCGGGTTGTTGACGAGGCCGAGGGCGATCATCGCGCGCTGGCGCATGCCGCCGGAGAACTCGTGCGGGTACTGGTTGGCCCGGCGCTGCGGGTTCGGGATGCCGACGAGCTCGAGCATCTCGACGGCACGCTTGGCCGCCACCTGCTTGCTCACGCTGTGGTGGGCCGCGTAGGCCTCGGCGATCTGCTTGCCGACCTTGTGGAACGGGTGCAGCGAGGACTGCGGGTCCTGGAACACCATGGCGGCCTTGGTGCTCCGGATCTGCTGGAAGGTCTGGCGCGGCGCCCCGACGAGCTCGATGCCGTCGAGCTTGATGCTCCCGGTGATCTGCGTGCGCTTCGGGTTGTGCAGGCCGAGGACCGCCATGCTCGAGACCGACTTGCCCGACCCGGACTCGCCGACGATGGCGAGGGTGCGGCCGAGGCGGGCCTGGTAGCTGAGGTTGGAGACGGCCTTGACGACCCCCTCCTCGGTCGGGAAGGCGACCGACAGGTCGGTGACCTCGAGGACGACGTCCCCGGCGTTCTGGGCCTGCGCGCTCTGGGTCGCGATGGTGTTCGACGGCGTGGTCACGTGAGCCTCACTCGCGGGTCGATGAACGAGTAGCCGATGTCGACGAGGAGGTTCATCAGGACCACGATGACCGCGGTCATGAGGACGCTGCCCATGATGACCGGCAGGTCGTCGTTGCGGAAGGCCGTGATGGTGCGCCGGCCGATGCCGTCGACGCTGAAGATCTGCTCGGTGATGAGGGTTCCCGTGAGCAGGGCGGCGATGTCGAGACCGAGGATCGTCAGGATCGGGCTCATCGCGGCGCGGAAGCCGTGGCGCACGAGCACCCGCCGCTCGCCGATGCCTTTGGAGCGCGCCGTGCGGATGTAGTCCATCGACAGCGACTCGAGCATCGAGTTGCGGGTGTAGCGCACGTACGTCGTCGAGGTGACGAGGCCCAGGATGAGGGCCGGGGCCAGCATGCCGAGGAGGTAGGGCACGACGCCCGAGGAGATCGACCTGTACTGCGGAAGGATGTGCCACAGCGTCACGGGGTACAGCGCGACGAGCAGCGCGAGCACGTAGTACGGGATCGCGCCGATGACCTGCGAGACGCCGACGATGCCCCGGTCCGAGGGGGTGCCGCGCCGGACGGCGGCCAGGATGCCGAGCGTGATGCCGACGACCAGGAAGATGACGGCCGCCATGAGCGTCAGGACCACGGTGTTCGGGAACCGCGTGAACAGCTCGTCGTTGACGGACTGCCGCGTCACGAACGAGTAGCCCAGGCACGGCGCGCCGCAGTGCACCCGGTCCCCGGCGTAGACGAAGTCACGGCCGGCGAACAGGCCCGAGAAGTAGTCGGTGAACTGCTGGGGCAGCGGCTTGTCCAGGCCGAGGTTGGCGCGGATGGCCGCGAGGCGGGCCGGCGGGCACTTCGTGTCGGGACACAAGGCCTGCGCCGGGTCCGACGGCGCGGCGAAGAAGAGGAGGAACGCCGAGACCAGGGTCGCCAGGACGACGCTCAGGGCCAGCGCGAGCCTCCGCAGGATGTACGTGAGCACGGGAGGAGCCTTCCAAGGGGGCGGGCGCCAGTGATGGGGGTCCGGGATCGCCGGACCCCCACCACCGCGGTCGGTTCAGATCATGCGTCCGCGGCGGGACGCCGTCAGCACCGACTTACTGGTCGAGCCAGATCTGGGTGATCTCGGGCATGCCCTTGTTCGGGTTGTTCATGACGTTCTTGACCTTCGAGCCGAAGACCGTGTTGCCCTTGTCGTAGTAGTCCGGGATGGCCAGGAGGTAGTTCTCCATGAGCCACTTGTCCATCTTGCCCCACTCCGGGCCCTGCTCGGCGATCGAGAGCTGCAGGATGCGCTTGATCTCGGCGTCGATCTTGGCGTCGGAGAAGTTGCCGAAGGTCGTGCCACCCTGCGACAGGGCGCCGGAGCCGACGGTGGGCGGGATGATGGAGTCGGCCGACGGCCAGTCGAAGCACCAGCCGCGCGGGCCCTGCAGCATGTTGTACTTGCCGTTGGGCTTGCCGATGATCGCGCGGCGCTCCTTTCCGGGAACGCCGATGTCGGTCACCTTGAAGCCGGCAGCCTGGAGCTTCTGCTTGCGGACCTGGTTGACCTTCTGCGCCGAGTCGTCGTCGTTCGTGTAGTAGTAGATGAGCTCGAACGGCTTGTCCGGACCGTAGCCGGCGTCGGCGAGCATCTTCTTCGCCTTGTCCGGGTTGCCGTCGCCCTGGCCGTTCATGCCGTCGACGACGTAGTCGAGGTGGCCGGGGATCTGCGGCGGGATCATCGTGCTGGCCGGGGTGAACGAGTGCGAGGTCTCGCCGGCGGCCTTGTGGATCGAGTCGAACGGCCACGCGGCGGCGATCGCCTTGCGCACCGGCATGGGGATCTTCGTGGCGTCCATGTTGACCATGATCACGCACGAGGACGGACCCTCGACGAACTGCGACTTCTTCTCACCCTCGATCTGCGGGATGAGCGAGGAGTCGATGGGCATCCAGTTCATCGTCGTCGCGTCGTCGCCGTTGGAGGCGAGGATGGCGGTCTGCGTCTTGAGGTCGTCGACGCCCCACTTGAAGTGGTAGCCGTCCGGGTAGTCGTTGCGCGCCGGGTCCGTCTTGGGGTCCCAGTTGGGGTTGCGCTTGAGGGTCAGCTCGGTGCCCGGGGTGTACTTGTCGAACATGTAGGGACCGGTGGCCAGCGGGTGCAGCTGGTAGTCGGCCTTGGTGTCCTTGGCCTCGGGGATCGGCGCGAACTGGTTGAAGGAGACGAAGTACGGGAGCGTCTCGAAGCGCTTCTCGAGGTGGAAGACGACGGTCTTGTCGTCGGTGGCCTCGACGCCCTTCCAGTTCTTGTCACCCTTGTACGGGCCCTGGTAGTCGGCGCCGCCCTTGAAGAACTCCTTCTGGTACGTCGGCCCGTCCGCGGCGAGGTCGGGGTCGAAGGAGCGCTTGGCCGCGAACACGACATCCTGGGCCTTGACCGGCGTGCCGTCCTCGTACTTCAGGCCGTCCTTGAGGGTGAAGGTCCACGTGAGGCCGTCCTCGGACTGCTTGCCGAGGTCGGTGGCGAGGTCCGGGACGAGGACCATCTTGCCGTCGCGCATCGTGAACGTCGTCAGCGCGCGGTGCGTCAGCGAGAAGATGACGGCCGTGTCCTGGAAGAACTGGTCGCTCGGGTCCATGTTGGCGGGCGTCGACGAGTAGGCGACGGTGAGGATGCCGCCCTTCTTGGCGCCCGGGACGGCGGGGGCCGGCCCCTTGGCGTTCGGGTCGAGGGCGGCAGCGGCACCCTCGACGGGGCCGTTGCCGGCACCGTTGGTGCCGCCGGCGCCGCCGTTGTTGGCTGCCGGAGCGCCGCAGGCCGCGACAAACCCGAGGGATGCCACGGCTCCCACGGTCAGGACTTTGGTCCAGCGCATTGTTGTTGCTCCCTTTTGTGCGTGTCCCGGCGCTTTGCCGGGGACATGTGAGGACCGAGAACGGGTGGGTTATCGGCGACTGGTGGGGTCGAAGGCATCGCGGATCGAGTCACCAAGCAGCGTCAGGGCGAGCACGAGCAGCGACAGGGCGATGACCGAGGGCCAGAGCCACAGCGGATAGGTGGCGAAGAGGTTCTGCGCATCGGCGATCGTGCGGCCCCACGACGCCGTCGGCTCGACGAGGCCGACGCCGAGGTAGCTCAGCGTCGCCTCGTAGGTGATGTAGGCCGGGACCGCGATCGAGGCGGACACGATGATGGGGCCCACGAGGTTGGGCAGGATCTCCTTGAAGAGGATCTGGCGGGTGGGGACCCCGATGGCCCGGGCCGCCTGGACGAACTCGCGCTCGCGCAGGCTCGTCACCTCACCGCGGACGAGTCGGGCCAGGCCCATCCAGCCGAAGAAGAAGAGCACGCAGATCAGCACGACGAAGCGGATGCGGGACGTCTGCTCGTTGGTGAGGTCGCTGCCGGCGGCGATGCTCTTCTGGACGATCGGAACGATGGCGATGATGAGCAGCAGGATCGGCAGGCTGAGGAAGAAGTCGATGACCCACGAGATGATGCGGTCCACGACGCCGCCGAGGTACCCGGCGACGAGGCCGAGCGTCACGCCGATGATCGTCGAGACGGTCGCCGCGACGAACCCGATGACGAGCGAGGGCTGGGCGCCGTAGGCCCAGCGGGCGAACAGGTCACGGCCCAGTCGGGGCTCGACGCCGAGGAAGTGGGCCGAGCTCATGCCGACGGTCGGCAGGCCGTTGAAGTCGACGAGCTCGGTGTGCGTCGCGTACGGGTCGGCCGCGGCCTTGGTCAGCGGGTCGACCGCCTCGAGCTTGGTCAGCAGCGGCGCGAAGATCGCGACGAGGACGAAGAAGACGATGATGGCGCCGCAGACGATGGCGACCTTGTCCTTCTTCAGCCGGTCCCAGGCGACCTGCCCCGGAGAACGGCCGGTCCTCACCTGCTTGCGGTTCGGCTCCTGGGCGGTCCTCTCGTCGGGCGCCTCCGTCAGCGTCGCAGCTGCAGAGCCCGGCATGGCGTTCAACGCGTCGTCTCCATCCTTGTGGGGTTCCATCACCGACGAGGTCACTCGCCGGTCCCGGCACAGGCACACGGACGGGCCGTTCCACCCCCTGCGGGACGTCGTCACCCTGCCATACGCCGGGCCGGTGTCCAAGCATCGAGACGGTCTTGGTTGACAAATCGTTACCAGTGTCCGGTTCGGCACAACATCGTGCGGACGAGGGCGGGCCCGGAGGGATGTTCGGCCGTCGGACGGCTCCCTGGCCCCACCTGTCACGCCGGCAACACGCCTGGACAACTCACCGCGAACGTGGCGTGTCGGGCGCGGGAGTGGCCGAGCCGTCGGACCGCCAGGCACCTCCGGTCCTGACGCGGACGTCAGGACCACGGGTCCGGACGTCATGACCGACGGGCCCGGACGTCAGGACCGACGGGTCCGGCCGAGACGGCCGGCGAGCCAGTCCCACCGCGTGCGCAGTCGCTCCTCGAACCCGCGGTCGGTGGGCCGGTAGTAGCTGACGGCGTCGTGCAGGTCGTCGGGCAGGTACTGCTGGCGGGCCACGGCGTCAGGCTCGTCGTGCGCGTAGACGTAGCCCGCCCCGTGGCCGAGCCGCTCGGCACCGGCGTACCCGCTGCCGCGCAGGTGTGGCGGTACCGCTCCCCCGCGTCCGGCCCGGACGTCGGCGATGGCGGCGTTGATGCCGAGGTAGGCCGCGTTCGACTTCGGGGCGAGCGCGTTGTGGACCACGGCCTGGCCCAGGATGATCCGCGCCTCGGGCATCCCGATCTGCGCCACGGCGTGCATCGCCGCTACGGCGGTCTGCAGCGCTGTCGGGTCGGCCATGCCGACGTCCTCGCTCGCGGAGATGACGATGCGGCGTGCGATGAACCGCGGGTCCTCCCCCGCCTCGAGCATCCGCGCCAGGTAGTGCAGGGCGGCGTCGACGTCGCTGCCGCGCATCGACTTGATGAGGGCGCTGGCGACGTCGTAGTGCTGGTCACCGGCACGGTCGTACCGGACCGCCGCGTGCGCCACCGCCTGCTCGACGTGGGCCAGGGTGATGGCCACCGGACGGTCGTCGGTGCGCCCGGCGGGTTCGGCGTCGAGCGCGACACCGGCCGCCGCCTCGAGGGAGGTCAGGGCCCGGCGCGCGTCGCCGCCGGAGATCCGCACGAGGTGGTCGAGGGCGTCGTCGTCCAGGGTGTGCGCGCCGGCGAAGCCGCGCTCGTCGTCGAGGGCGGCGCGGAGCAGGTCGGCGACGTCGGCGTCGGGCAGCGCGCCCAGCGTGACGAGGACCGAGCGCGACAGCAGCGGCGAGATGATGCTGAACGACGGGTTCTCCGTCGTCGCCGCGACGAGGATGACGGTGCGGTTCTCGACACCGGGCAGCAGGGCGTCCTGCTGCGCCTTGGTGAAGCGGTGGATCTCGTCGAGGAACAGGACGGTCTGGCGCCCGTAGAGGTCGCGCTCGCGGGCCGCCGCGTCCATGACGGACCGGACGTCCTTGACGCCCGCGGTGACGGCGGACAGCTCGACGAACCGGCGGTCGGCGGCCGTGGCGACGAGGTGGGCGAGCGTCGTCTTGCCGGTGCCGGGCGGGCCCCAGATGATCGCCGACAGGGGGCCGGCGGCACCGCCGGAGCCCTCGATGAGCCGTCGCAGCGGGCTGCCCGGGCGCAGGGACTCGCGCTGCCCGCGCACCTCCTCGATGGTCCGCGGCCGCATCCGGACCGCGAGCGGCGCCGTCCCCGCCGACGCGGGCAGGTCGGCACGCTCTGCCGCCGCGGCGGACCCGAAGAGGTCGTCGGAGCTCACTGTGGAACCCTATCCGTGTGTCCCGACCCTCGGCCGTGGGCGGCCGCCCGCCCTCGCTCCTCACCCGGCTCGGCCGGGCCATCGCCCACCACCCCCGCTCGTGGGTCGCCGGCTGGGTCGTCGTCGCCGTCGCGTGCTTCGCGGTGTCGGTCGGGGGCGTCACCGGCCAGTCGCTCTTCGAGCGGCTGCACTCGGGCGCACCGACGGTCGACTCGGAGTCCTCGAGGGCCCGGGACGTCATCGAGGCCTCCCAGCCCGCCCTGGAGACGCTGACGCTGCAGGTGACCGGCGCGGACCTCGCCGACCGAGCGGTGGTGCGCCTGTCTCTTATACACATCTGACGCTGCCGACGACGGA
>NZ_JBNDHY010000001.1:0-79849 GCF_056755315.1 Monashia sp. HAY1-2A | reverse complement strand
TCCGTCGTCGGCAGCGTCAGATGTGTATAAGAGACAGTCGGTGCACCGCGCACTCGGGCACCGGGCTGAGTCCGAACTGGTTCCGAAGGAGGACGCCTGTGACTACAGCACGCGAAGCAATGACCGCCGGTGCGGAGTGCATCGGCGAGAACGACACCATCCGTGAGGCCGCCCAGCGACTCAAGGAGCTGCAGGTGGGCTCGCTGCCGATCTGCGGGACCGACGACCGGCTCAAGGGCATGGTCACGGACCGTGACATCGTCATCAAGGTCGTCGCAGAGGGACTCGACCCCGAGTCGACGACGGCGGGCTCACTCGCCGAGGGCAAGCCCGTGACCATCGGTGCGGACGACTCCCTGGAAGAGGCGCTGCGCACCATGAGCGAGCACCGGGTGCGGCGCCTCCCGGTGATCGACGGCCATCAGCTGGTCGGCATGCTCAGCCAGGCCGACCTGGCGCGGGCACTGCCCGACGATGCGGCCGGCGACCTCGTCAAGGCCATCTCGGAGGGCTGAGACGCCGGTCGCGACGACGCTCGGCGTCGCGACCGGCACCGGCGGTGGGCCTGGGCAGCACGACGGCGCCCCCACCGCCGGTGCCGTCGCGCGCCGGCGTCCGCGTCGACCATCGCCCGTCGGGCCCTGACGGCGTTGCGGGCGGTGGTCCCGTTCGCGCAGGGCTTGTCAACGGGCTCGGCAGGGGAGTCCACTGAGATCGCATCTCCACGTGGTCGTGAAGCAGTCCGCGGCCCTGGGTTCCGACAAAGGAGCACACGTGCGATCGCTTCGAAGGATCCCGCTCGTCGGGGTGGCGGTGGCCGCCCTGGTGACGAGCGCCGGCATCGTCTCCTCGGCGGCCGGCACCAGCGGTGGGAGCACCGCGCTGCCCGGCAGCCTGCCGACCTGGGCCTCGGCGGCCCACCGGGTCGGCCCGGCCAGTGGTTCACAGCGGGTAGGTTTCCGCGTCTACCTGCGCAACCACGACGCCGCGGGCGCCATGGCGTACGCCCGTGCCGTCTCGACCAAGGGCAGCGCGCTCTACGGCAAGTTCCTCACTCCCGCCCAGTTCCGTGCCAGGTTCAGCCCGACGGACGCCGACGTCGCGCGGGTCGAGTCGTGGCTGCGCAGCCAGGGCTTCACGGTCGGCGTCGTCCCCGACAACAACAAGTACGTCGAGGCGGTCGGCACGGTCGCGGCGGCGTCGACGGCGTTCCACACCTCCTTCGCGACGTTCCGCTACAAGGGCCAGACGATGCGGTCGAATACGTCCGCCCTGTCGGTGCCCTCCGCGCTGAGCTCGATCCAGGGAGTGATCGGGCTGGACGAGTCGGCCAACCTCGTCCACACCGACGCATCGCCGCCCGCGGGGTTCCGCAACGCCCCGCCGTGCTCGCAGTACTGGGGCCAGAAGACGATCTCGAACACACCCACCCCCGACGGCACGGTGCTGACGCCCGGCCCGTGGTCGGACAACGCGGCCGGCACCGTGACGGCCCACTCCGTCACGGCCTTCGCCCCGTGCGGGTACGCCGGTACCCAGCTGCAGGGCGCGTACGGCCTGACCGGGGCGATCCGCTCGGGCAACGACGGGACGGGCGTGACCGTGGCCGTCATCGACGCCTACGCCTCGCCGACCGTCGTCAACGACGTGACCGAGTACTCACGCCGGCACGGTCTCCCGCCGATCGCCGGGCACTTCAGCCAGGTCGTCGCACCGGGCACCTTCGTCCGCCCGCAGAACCCCCGACAGGACCCGGAGGGCTGGAGCGGCGAAGAGACCCTGGACATCGAGGCCGTGCACACCATGGCCCCGGGTGCAGACATCGTCTACGTGGGCTCGCCGAACAACTACCGCGACCTCGACGCCGTCATGAACAGGGTGGTCGACCGGCACCTGGCCGACATCGTCACCAACTCCTACGGGTACGCCGGCGAGGCGCTGCCTCCCGGCTACGTCAAGCCGCAGGAGGACACGTACATCCAGGCGGCAGCGGAGGGCATCAGCCTGTTCTTCTCCTCGGGCGACAGCGGCGACGAGACCTTCGGCGACGCCTCCGCCACGCCGAGCCCCGACTGGCCGGCGTCGAGCCCGTGGGTCACCGCGGTCGGCGGGACCTCGATGGGCGTGACGCAGGCCGACACCCGCCTGTTCGAGCTCGGCTGGCAGACGGGAACCAGCACGTGGAGCAGGACGGCGTCGTCGTGGGGACCGCTGTCCTACCTCTACGGTGGCGGCGGCGGGACCAGCCGGCTGTTCGCCCAGCCGTGGTACCAGCAGGGCGTCGTGCCGAACAGCATCGCGACCTACCACGGGACCGCCCCGGCGGCCCGCGTCGTACCGGACGTCTCGGCGCTCGGTGACCCGAACACCGGGATGCTCGTCGGGCAGACCCAGCGGTTCTCCGACGGCACCTACTACGACGAGTACCGGATCGGGGGCACGAGCCTGTCCTCGCCGCTGTACGCGGGCATGTTCGCCCTGGCCGTCCAGAACCACGGCAGCTACGGGCTGGCTAACCCGGCGCTGTACGCGGCCCGCACCGTGTCGTACGACGTGACGAAGAGCCTCCGCTCGACGTACCCGGGAGCCATCCGGGTCAACTTCGTCAACTCCGAGAACGGCACCGACGGATACACCTACATCACCCGCACCTTCGACTGGGACGAGCCGCTGACGATCCACGTCAGGCCCGGCTACGACGACGTCACCGGTGTCGGGTCACCTGCCGGAACCGCCTGGTTGAGCGCGGTCAGCGGCTACGGAGGCTGAGCCTGCGACCGGGTCACCCGGTCGCCCTCGGAGGGTCCGCCGCTCAACCCGAGCGGCGGACCCGCCCTCCGGCCGGGAAGTCGGGCTAGGTTCGTGAGCATGGTCGACGAAGCTGCGGCCGTGAGGCCGACCACCGTTCCCGATGTCGTCATCGTCATGGGGGTGTCCGGCAGTGGCAAGACGACGGTTGCCAAGGGCATCTCCACCGTCATGGGGTGGGAGTTCGCCGAGGGGGACGCGTTCCACTCGGAGGCAAACGTCGCGAAGATGCGGAGCGGGCAGGCGCTCACGGATGCGGACCGCTGGCCCTGGCTCGAGTCGATCGGCAGCTGGATCAGCGCCAAGGAGGCGGCGGGAGAGTCGGCCGTCGTGACCTGCTCGGCGCTGCGCCGCGCCTACCGCGACCTCCTGCGTCGCGACCGCCCGCACGTGCGCTTCCTGCATGTCACCGCCGCCCCGGACGTCATTCGCGACCGCATGGAGCATCGTGCGGGGCACTACATGCCGGCCTCACTCCTGCCCAGCCAGATCGCGACGCTCGAACCGTTGGACGACGACGAACCGGGTACCACGGTGACGAACGAGGGCACCGCAGCCCAGGTGCTCGCCCGAGCCCTGTCCGCCCTCGGTCTGCGAAAGGACACCACGGCATGATCCTGCACCCGACTACTGCACCCCAGTCCTTCGTCCTCGCCCTGCCGGCGGATCCCCCGAAGGTGCCCTACGCGGGTGACGGGCAGCTCGTCGCCGCCTGCATCCTCGGCATCCTCGCCGTCGTCCTGCTCATCACCGTCGCCAAGGTCCACCCCTTCCTGTCGCTCATGCTCGGCTCGGCCGTCCTCGGCGCCGTGGCGACCATGCCGCCGGGCGACATCGTCGCGAGCTTCCTCGACGGCTTCGGCAGCACGGCGGGCTCCGTAGGCGTCCTCATCGCCCTCGGGGCCATGATCGGCAAGCTGCTCGAGGACTCCGGCGGTGCCAACCGCATCGTGTCGACCATGGTGGGCCGCGTCGGGCCCGGGCGGCTGCCGTGGGTCATGGCGGCGATCGCAGCGATCCTCGGCCTCCCGCTGTTCTTCGAGGTCGGGGTCGTCCTCCTCGTCCCGGTCATCATCCTCGTGGCCCGCCGGACCGGCCTGTCCCTGATGCGCATCGGCATCCCCGCCCTCGCCGGACTGTCCGTCCTGCACGGTCTGGTGCCACCGCACCCGGGACCGCTGACGGCGATCGGCCTCCTGAACGCCGACCTCGGCCGAACCCTGCTCTACGGCATCATCATCGCCATCCCGACGGTCATCGTCGCGGGGCCCGTGCTCGCCCGCTACGTGGATCGCTGGGTCCCCAAGTTCGTCGACACCGAGACGCGAGTTCCAGTGACGGTCGCGAGCGGCGCCGGGGCCGCGGGGGTCCGGGATCGGCGCGAGCCCGAGGGCGTCCGGGCCGGCGGGGATCCCGCACGGCCGGGCCCCCAGGCGGCACGAGGCGCGCCGGGCAACGAGGATGCCGCGCGCACGGCCCGGCGGACCGGGCCCGTCGCCACGTTCGACGACCTCGAGGCCCCCTTGGCGCCGGGCCGGCGACGGGTGTCCTTCGGCGCCGCCATCGTCGGCATCACCCTGCCTGTGGCGCTCATGCTCATCGACGCCATCACCAAGCTCCTCGTGACCGACGCGAAGAGCGGTGTCCGCAAGGTCGTCGACTTCTTCGGCACCCCCACCGTCGCCCTCCTCATCGCGGTCCTGTTCTGCTACCTGGCGCTGGGCCTGCGCTCCGGCATGACGAAGGAGGAGGCCAGCGGGTCGGTGGGCGCGAGCCTCCCGCCGATCGCAGCGATCATCCTCATCGTCGCCGCCGGTGGCGGCTTCAAGCAGACGCTCATCGACGCCGGCGTCGGCAACGTCATCAAGGACTGGGCCACCGGGGTCAACATCTCCGTGCTCCTGCTCGGCTGGCTCGTCGCCGTGCTCATCCGGCTCGGCACCGGGTCGGCCACGGTGGCGACCATCACCGCGGCGGGGATCGTCGGCCCGCTCGCGTCCACGCTCAGCACCAGCCACCTGGCCCTCCTCGTCCTCGCCATCGGGTGCGGCTCGCTGTTCTTCAGCCATGTCAACGACGCCGGGTTCTGGCTCGTCAAGGAGTACTTCGGCCTGACGGTGGGGGAGACGATCAAGTCGTGGTCCGTGATGGAGACCGTCATCTCGGTCGTCGGCTTTGCGCTGGTCATGGTGCTGAGCATCGTCGTGTAGCTCCCATGCCTCGGGCTCACCACAGGTGCGAGGTCCCGTGGGCGATGTTGTAGTACATGCCGATGTGCGTGTAGAAGTTCATCGCGCCGAACAGGAGGAAGACCGCGCCACCCACGAACCAGGAGCGAACGGCCCAGAGCAGCAAGGCTGCTCGGTCGGTGAGCTGGGCGACGGCGAACAGCAGCGCACCGATCGCGACGATGCCCCACAGGCCGCCGAGGAACAGCGCCTCGAGAAGCGGCAGGTGGCCGACGCGTCCACTGATCGGCTCCTCCGGCGGAGCGGCGCCGAGCTGGAAGCGGACGAAGGTGATGGCCAGCACGCCCATCGCCAGGCCGAGCGCGCCCACGAAGACGGCGACCGGCTTCAGGGCCCGCAGGGCCGCCGTGCCCGCCGCATCCGCATCGCCTGCGAACAGCGTCCGGTGACGCCACAGGTAGACGGCCGCGAACAGGAGCAGGGCACCGAAACCAGCCGCGGGCTGGCCGAAGGCGATGTTGGCGTACTCGAAACCGTCACCGCCGAACGGCCAGGTCACGGTGGTGTGCAGCCCGAGCACGAGAAGGAGCAGTCCCGTGACGCCGAAGAAGGCGGCCCACCCCTCGCTGTCGATGCGCTTGCCGCGGATGAGATGGACCAGGAACCAGGCGAAACCCAGTAGCCCGGCTCCGGCGCTGATGGCGACCAGCTCGTTGTAGACGATCATGTCGTCCGTCCTCCTGTCTTCGACGGACGGGGACTCGGCCGTCTGTCGTTGCGTTGTCTGTCGTGGTGTCTTCTGCGTTGCAATTCCTGTTGGGGCGGTTGGGTGCCCGCGGTGCGGGCACCTCTGTGGCCGAGCGCAACTCGGTCAGCGACGGTGTGCATGCGTCTCCGCCCGGGCCGCGCGACGGTCCGCCTCGACCCGCTGCACGGGGGGATCGTCGCGGGTCGCGTCGATGACGCCGACGACGAACCAGGCGACGACGAAGACGATGGCGATGACGGCCGGGACGAGTGCCTCGCCGGGGGTCATGATGGGCTCCTTCCTGGTGAGGACGTCCCTCACCATTATCGCTACAGTAGGTGTAGCGATAATGGTCTCTCATTTGTTCCCGGAAGGAGCGGCATGACGCCTGCACGCGGTCGACCCCGCGACCCGAACACGGACCGCCGGATCGCCGGGGCCGCCCTGGAGCTGCTGCAGGAGCAGGGGCCCGATGGTGTCCACATCGACGCCGTCGCGTCCCGGTCCGGTGTCGCCCGCACCACCGTCTACCGGCGGTACGAGAACCGGGAGGCGCTCATGGGGGCGACCCTCGCCCTGCTGGGCGACGCGCCCGTGCCGGCGCCGGACCTGCCCGTCGAGGCGAAGGTGCGCTGGGTCCTCGAGCAGGCGCTCGACCTCGTGGAGAGGCAGCTCGGCCGCGGGGCGGTCGCGTCCGTGCTCGCCGACTCGGACCCGGCGTTCAGCGCGGCGCTGCGAGCCCTCCTCGTGGCCCGGCTGGAGTCACTCCAGGTCGAGATCGACGCGGACATCGCGGCCGGCCGGATCCGACCCGGCACCGACGGCGAGGCGCTCGCCGGCCTCGCCTTCGGTGCCTACCTCGGGGAGCTGCTGCAGCACGGCCGGGCTCGGCGCGGGTGGGCCGACCGCGTGGTCGACCTGTTGATGCAGGGCCTTCGTCCGCCGTCCGCCTGACCGCCGCGGCCTCCGGCCGGCGCGGTGAACTTCTGCGGATGCCCTCTTGACGGCGGCTGCACCGGGGTCGACACTGTGTCGAACCGGTTCGACAGAAAGCGAGAGGTGAATGACGACCATCGGGGACGTAGCCCGGCACGCGGGTGTCTCGCGCAGCACGGTCTCGTACGCCTTGTCCGGCAAGCGGACCATCTCGCCCGACACGCGCCAGCGGATCGAGCAGGCGATCACGGAGCTCGGGTTCACGGTGAACGCCGGGGCCCGCGCGCTCGCGACGTCGCAGACGATGGTGCTCGGGCTGCTCCTGCAGTTCCACCAGGACGAGTTCGCCCCGGCGATGCTGCAGTACATCCTGCCGATCTCCACCCGGGCTCGCGAGCTCGGCTACGACATCCTCATGGTCACCGACCCGGACGGTGAGTCGGCCATCCACCGGATCGCCGACTCCAACATGGTCGACGGCATCGTCCTGCTCGACGTCACGGCCGCCGACCCGCGGCTACCGGCGCTGCGCTCGGTGGCGAAGCCGAGCGCACTGATCGGCCTGCCCCGCGACACCGCTGGTCTGGACGTCATCGACCTCGACTTCGGCGAGGCGGCCCGCATGCTCGTCGACCACCTGCACGAGCGCGGTCATCGCGAGCTCATGCTCATCGCGCCTCCGCTCCACGTCGTCGAGCGTGGCGGCACGTACGCCTGGCGCTTCCGCGATGCGGCCGTCGAGCGGGCGGCCCGCTACGGCCAGCAGATCCACGTGTACCACGGCGAGTCCCGGGGTCCGGCGATCGCCAGCACCGTCAACGGCATCCTCGACGCGCACCCCGGCGCGACAGGGCTCATCGTCCACAACGACGCCACGATCGCCGCCTTGCCGGCCATCCTGCGTGACCGTGGGGTGCGCGTCCCGGAGGACCTCAGCGTCGTCAGCCTGTACTCGCGCGACTTCGGCGAGGAGTTCTCCCTCCCGTTCACGGCTGTCGAGTCGGCCGCCGCCGAGCTCGGCAACAGGGCCGTCTCGCAGCTCATCGCCCGGATCACGAACGCACCGGAGGCGGGCCCGCCCATCGTCCGGTTCGTCGCCCCGGTCCTGCGCGACCGCGGCAGCACCCGCTAGGCGGCCTCCATCGCCGACCCCTTGCCGGTGACGTCGGTATCGAACCGGTTCACCACCACTCCAACCACAAAGATGTGAAAGGACAGCACATGCGCACCACACCACCGGTCCGGCGGACGTCAGGCATCCTCCTCGCGACAGCCGTGGCCGCGTCCCTCGCGGCCTGCGGCGGTTCGGCGGGCTCAGCCTCCCCCTCCGGCGGGCCTTCCGCGGCGGTCACGACGATCGGCTTCTGGGACCCCTACCCCCAGTACGACGACACCTCGGACTGGGCCAAGTACGTCCAGGCGTGTGCGCCGGCGGGCGCCACCATCAAGCGGACCGCTGCCCCCAACACCGACCTCATCAACAACCTGACCACGGCCGTCCGCGAGGACCACGCCCCCGACGTCGTGTTCCTCGACAACCCGGCGGTCCCCGAGGCGTCGGCCTCCGGGCTGCTCGTCCCGATCGACCAGGTCGGCATCACGGCGACGGACGCCGACGCCAACCTCGCCGGGCCGGGCACGGTCGACGGCAAGACCTACGGTGTGCCGATCGGGGCCAACACGCTCGGGCTCTACTACAACAAGGCCGTCCTCAAGGACGCAGGCGTCGACCCGACGAGCATCACGGACTGGCCCAGCCTCAACGCCGCGCTGCAGAAGGTCACGGCCGCGGGACACAAGGGCATCACCTTCGCCGGGCTGCCCGGCGAGGAGGGCACGTTCCAGTTCCTGCCGTGGTTCTGGGGGGCCGGCGCGAACCTCAAGGACGTGGGCTCGGCGCAGGCCACGCAGGCCGGCCAGCTCGTCTCGGACTGGGTCGCCAAGGGCTACGCCCCGAAGTCGGCCACCACCGACAACCAGTCGGCGTCGTGGGACCTGTTCCTCACCGGCGACTACGGTTTCGCGGAGAACGGCTCGTGGTTCGCGGCGGCGGCCGCGAAGCAGAAGTTCCCCATCGCGATGATGCCGATCCCCGGCAAGGGCGGTCAGGCGGCGCCCGTCCCGACCGGGGGCGAGTTCGGTGTCGTGCCGCTGCACAAGGACAACAGCTCGGGCCACTACGCCGCCGCCAAGCACGTCATCAGCTGCCTCCTGGGCGCGGACCAGCAGATCAAGACCGACAACATGCTGGGCTACTTCACTGCCAGCAAGGCCACGCGCGAGAAGCAGATCGCGTCCACACCGGTCTACAAGCCGTGGGCCGACGCGATCAACAGCGCCCAGGGCCGCACGACCGACCTCGGGACGGACTACCTCAAGACGTCGGCGGCGCTGTCAGAAGCGGAGCAGACCGCCCTCAACGCCGCCGGCGACTCGGCCAAGGTGGCCGAGGCCTTCAAGACCGCCGCCCAGGCGGCGCAGGGCTGAACCCGCCACGGGGTGGGCGGCAGCGTCCGCCCACCCCGAGCACCAGCAGCAGGAGTTCCCCATGAGCCAGCACACCGCGACACCCATCCAGCAGGTCGGACAACGGGCCACGCCGACAGCCGACCGCACCGCATCGCGCCCCCGAGGGCGCCAACGGCGCCGGCAGCGGGTCGCCGGGATGCTCTTCGTCGCCCCCATCGTCATCTACCTGGTGGTCTTCTACGCCTACCCCCTCGTCGTCAACGTCTCGATGAGCCTGCGGCGCTTCACCCGGGCGACGTACGTCACGGGCGAAGCGCCCTTCGCGGGGCTGGACATCTACAAGCAGGTCATCGGCTCGCCGCACTTCTGGCCGACGGTGCAGCACACCGCCGTCTTCGTCGTCGTCTCGCTCGTCTTCCAGTACGCGATCGGCCTGGCGCTGGCCACCTTCTTCTACCGCAGCTTCCCGCTCTCGACCGTTCTGCGTGGCCTGTTCCTCGTGCCGTGGCTGCTGCCGATCATCGTCTCGGCCACGACGTGGCAGTGGATGATGGACGCCGACTCGGGGATCCTCAACCGCCTGCTCGGGGTGGTCGGCATCGACCCGGTCTGGTGGCTCAACGCCGACAACTCGTTGTGGGCGGTGACCCTGGCCAACATCTGGCTCGGCGTGCCCTTCAACCTCGTCATCCTCTACTCCGGGCTGCAGAACATCCCCAAGGACCTGTACGAGGCCGCAGAGCTGGACGGGGCCGGACCCTGGCGGCGGTTCCGCTCGATCACCTTCCCGCTGCTCCGACCGGTCACGGCGATCACCCTGCTGCTCGGGTTCGTCTACACCCTCAAGGTCGTCGACATCATCTGGATCATGACGACCGGCACCGGGTCGTCGCAGACGCTCGCCACCTGGGCGTACGGCATGGCCTTCGGCAAGGGGACGTCGGCCGTCATCCAGTACTCGCAGGCGTCGGTGGTGGGGACGATCCTGCTCCTCACGGCCCTGCTCATGGGTCTGGTCTACCTGGCCGTGCAGCGGCACGAGGAGGCCTGAGGTGCGAACCGTCGACCGCAGGTGGTGGAAGACCGCCATCGGCCTGGTCCTGACCGCCGTGATGCTCTTCCCGCTCTACTGGATGGTCAACGTGTCGTTCACGCAGCGTCAGGCCATCCGGCAGGGCGACCTCGTCCCGCGGGCGTTCACGCTGGACAACTACGCCGTCGTCCTTCGCGACCAGCTTCCCTACCTCGGGACCAGCCTGCTCGTCGGGGTCGGCACGGTGGCGCTGACGCTGGTCATCTCCGCGCCCGCCGCCTACGCCCTGTCGTCCCTGTTCGTCCCCGGGCGTCGCCTCTTCAACTTCGTGCTCATCGTCGCGCAGATGGTCCCGGCCGTCGTCATGGCGCTCGGGTTCTACACCATCTACGTCCAGCTGGGCGTCCTCGACACCGTCCCGGGACTCGTCATCGCCGACTCGACCATCGCGATCCCGTTCGCCGTCATGCTCTTCGAGACGTTCATGGCCGGCATCCCGCGCGAGCTGCTCCAGGCGGCTGCCGTCGACGGGGCGTCGAGCTGGGCGACGTTCCGCCGCGTCGTGCTGCCCATCTCGCGGAACGCGGCCGTCACGGTCTCGCTCTTCGCCTTCCTCTGGGCCTGGTCGGACTTCATCTTCGCCTCCACCCTGAACCGGGAAGGCGGACGGCTGAGGCCGATCACGATGGGCCTCTACGACTACATCGGCTCCCAGAACCAGGAGTGGGGGCCGCTCATGGCGACGGCGGTCGTCGCCTCGATCCCGACCGCAATCCTCCTCGTCGTCGCCCAGCGGTACGTCGCCGCCGGCGTGACGGCGGGAGCCGTCAAGGACTAGGACCAACGATCTCGATGCCCCCCCGCGACTCCACGACCCTCAGCGGCCGCGACCCCCAGCCTTCGGCGCCGGCCGAGGACCTCGGGTTCGACGTCCGGGAGATCCCCTTCTCCCGGCGTGGCAGCTGGCTCAACCTCTCTCCGGTGACGGCCCTGCACCGGACGACCGACACCATCCACCTCGTCTCGCACCGCAACGGGTTCCACGGCGTCCTGGCCCTGAGCCCCGAGGTCGACGGCACGCCCGTCGACGCGGAGTGGGTCGCAGACCCCGCGCGCTTCACCTGGCGGAGCGAGCACGGCACCGTGGACGCGGCCTTCGCCGGGGACGACGTGCTGCGGCTGCGCGGGGTGGGGCTGGCCCTTCGTGTCGCCGACGCCGCGGCGGCACTGACGCCGTTCACGGGCACCTACCTGTTCACCGACCCGAGCGACGGCGCAGCCGTGTTCACCAGCTACGAGACCGGGCACCGCTACCGGGTCCGCGTCCTGCACGGCGCCTGCGACACCGAGGGGGCCGAGGCGCTGGGGACGGCGTCCCGCTCGGTGCTCGTCGGCGCGGACGGCGAGCCCTGGGAGGCCGAGGTGCGGGAGGCGACGTCGCAGCAGACGTCCACCGCCGGCCCGTCGTTCGAGGAGGTGGTGAGCGCCTCGTGGACGGACTTCCGGGAGTACCTCGACGCCGTCGCCCCCTGGCGCGACGAACGGACCCCGGCCGCGGCCCGCGCAGCCTACGTGCTGTGGTCGGCCACCGTGGCGGGCAGCGGGCTGCTCCGCCGGGAGTCCGTGCTCATGTCCAAGCACTGGATGGACAAGCTGTGGAGCTGGGACCACTGCTTCAACGCCCTGGCCCTGGCGCCGGGAGCCGTGGACGCCGCCGTCGACCAGTTCCTCGCACCCTTCGACCACCAGGACACCTGCGGAGCGCTGCCCGACTCCGTCACCCACTCGGAGGTGCTCTACAACTACGTCAAGCCGCCCATCCACGGGTGGGCCCTCCGGCGGCTGCGCGCCCGGAGCGAGCGCGCACTCACCCGCCCCGAGCTCGAGCAGATCCACACGGGCCTGGCCCGGTGGAGCAGCTTCTGGCTGGACCACCGCCGCCGGCCGGGGCACGAGCTGCCCTACTACCAGCACGGCAACGACAGCGGCTGGGACAACGCGACGACCTTCGACGTGGACCGCGTCGTGGAGGCGCCGGACCTCGCTGCCTTCCTCGTCCTCCAGCTCGACGTGCTCGCCGAGCTCTGCGACGAGCTCGGCCACCCGTCCTCGGAGTGGCGGGGCGCTCGTGACCGGCTGCTGGCCGCCCTCCTCGAACAGCTCTGGACCGGAAGGGAGTTCATCGCGCGCGGGGTGCTCTCAGGTCGGGCGAGCACGTCGACCAGCCTGCTCAACCTGCTGCCCCTCGTCCTCGGCCCATACCTGCCGGCAGAGATCCGTGACCGGCTCGCGGCTCGCGTCGAGGAGCACCTCACCGAGCACGGGCTCGCGACGGAGCCGGTGACGTCGGCCCGCTACGAGGACGACGGCTACTGGCGTGGGCCGATCTGGGCGCCGTCGACCGCGCTCATCGAGGACGGACTGCGCGTCAGTGGAATGACCGAGCTGGCCGACACCGTGAGTGCCCGGTTCCGCGCGCTGTGCGAGCGTTCCGGTTTCGCCGAGAACTTCGACGCCCGCAGCGGCGCCGGCCTGCGGGACCGCGCCTACACGTGGACGGCCGCGGTCTACCTGCTGTTCGCCGGCGACCACGTCCGAGGGTCTGCCGCGTGACACGCCCGGGCTCCGGCGCGGTCGTCAGGCGAGACCGACCAGGACCTGCGTACGGCGGACGCCCGCCGGCCTCCCCGTGGCCAGCGGTGCACTCGACGGTGCGATGGGTATGTCGCCCTCGTTCCGTTGGCGACCCGTAGGGAGCACGACCATGACTGACAACGTGAGCTCGACCCTGACGGACCTGTGGCGCTCGATCGTGCTGTTCGCCCCGAAGTTCGTGGCCTTCCTCGTCATCCTGCTCGTCGGCTGGCTCATCGCCAAGGCGATCGGCAAGGCGGTCGACAAGGTGCTCGAGCGGGTCGGCTTCGACCGCGCCGTCGAGCGCGGCGGCATCGAGAAGGCCTTGGCGCGCAGCCGGTACGACGCGTCGACGATCGTCGGCAAGCTCGTCTACTACGCGCTGCTGCTGTTCGTCCTGCAGCTGGCGTTCGGGGTCTTCGGGCCGAACCCGATCAGTGACCTGATCACCGGAGTGATCGCGTTCCTGCCCAAGGCGATCGTGGCGATCATCATCGTCGTGGTGGCCGCGGCCATCGCGGCCGCGGTGCGTGATCTGATCGGAACGGCGCTGGGGGGCCTGTCCTACGGGCGCGTGCTGGCCACCATCGCCAGCGTGTTCATCCTGGGTCTGGGGATCATCGCGGCGCTCAACCAGGTCGGCATCGCCACCACGGTCACGACCCCGGTGCTCATCACGGTGCTCGCCACCATCGGCGGCATCCTCGTCGTCGGCGTCGGTGGTGGGCTGGTGCGCCCGATGCAGTCACGCTGGGAGCAGTACCTGGAGCGGATGTCCCATGAGTCGGGCCGCATCCGTGAGCAGGTGCAGCAGTCGTCGCGTCGCGAGCAGGCCGGCGCGGTCCGCGACCCGTACGACCCGTACGAGGCGCCGGCCGGCGCCGGTGCAGCCGGCTCGTCCTCGTGGTCCTCCACGGTCGACGACGAGGTCCCGCCGCCCACACGCTCGCAGGCGAACGACGACGTGTACCAGGCTCGGCCCGCCGGGGGCTCGGCGCCCGCTGGGGGCTCGACCGAGGTGTACGGCACCGAGGGTGGGTACGATCCCCGGCACTGAAGGCACAAGAACCCTCTCCGGTCGTCGGGGGTGGCGAGAGGTCCGAACGCCGGCAGGTGGGCCGGCGCGTCTGCGGCGGGGAGCGCTCCCGAGCCCACTGTCGTACGTACGGCCCTCGTGACCGTCTCGGCCGTCCACCCTCGCGGTCCTCGAGCCACGGCGCCGGACTCCCGGGACCGTTCCCGCCGTCGCGGTACGGCGGTCTGCGGCTCGGGGGAGGTGGCGCCGGGACGACGCTCTCCTCCGGCCATTCGGCGACGACGATCGCCTCGAACTCGGCCCGGACCAGGTCCGGGTCCGAGCAGACCAGCTCGAGGAACCGGTCCGCGTCGGTCCGAGTGGTGCTGTGGTCACCGACGCCGGAACACGGTGAGGTGGCTCGCAGCAGCATGTCGACACCTCCATCAACGCCTCGACGCTGCGGATGCTCGTTCATCGACCCGATCCCGGGGAGTGGGATCTCTGGTGCGTGGACTAAATCTCATATAGCACTCGGCATCGAGCGGTGGCAAGAGGGCCCCGGAGGTGCTTCGGGGTGGCGCACAGCGCGCCGGCGGGCGCGCCCGGGCGGGTTCGTCACCCGGCCCGGGCGCACGCCCCGCAGGTCATTCCGAGACGCCGTCCCAGGCCTCGAAGTGGACGACCTCGGCGGCCTGACGCAGCGATGTGAGGGTCTCCTCCTTCACCGGCACGTCGGTGTCGGTGACGACATAGCCCAGCTCACCGTGCGTCGCGAGGGACTGCCCGACGATGTTGGCGCCGGCTTCGGCAAGCCGGTTGTTGATCGAGGCGAGCACGCCCGGCACGTTCCGGTGCAGGAGGGCCACCCGGAAGGCACCCTCGCGTGGCGCCGGCGCCACCTGGGGCAGGTTGACCGACAGCGCGGTGGCGCCCGTGGCCAGGTAGCCGGTGAGCTTGCCCGCCACGAACGAGCCGATCTCCTCCTGCGCCTCCTTCGTCGAGCCTCCCACGTGCGGCGTGAGGATGACGTTGTCGAGCCCGCGCAGGGGCGAGTCGAACGGGTCGCCCTGGGCCTTGGGCTCGATCGGGAACACGTCGATCGCCGCGCCGGACAGGTGCCCGCTGAGGATGTGGTCTCGCAGGGCCTGGTCGTCGACCACCATGCCGCGCGAGGCGTTGATGAACACCGAGCCGGGCTTCATCCGGGCGAACTGCTCGGGCCCGAACAGGCCGGCGTTCCCGGGCCGGCCGTCGACGTGGATGCTGACGAAGTCGGACTCCTCGAGCAGCTCGTCGAGAGAGCCCATGCGGCGCGCGTTGCCGTGCGCGAGCCGGTCGGCGGTGTCGAAGAAGACGACGCGCAGGCCGATGGCCTCGGCGACGTTGGACAGCTGCGTGCCGATGTTGCCGTAGCCCACGATGCCGAGCGTGCGGCCACGCGTCTCGTAGGCGCCCTTGGCCGACTTGTCCCAGATCCCGTCGTGCATCCGCTGGGTCTTCTCGGGGAGCCGGCGGGCCAGCGCGAGGATCTCCCCGATGACGAGCTCGACGACGCTGCGCGTGTTGGAGAACGGGGCGTTGAAGACGCCGATGCCGAGCTCGGTCGCCCGCGTCAGGTCGACCTGGTTGGTGCCGATGCAGAAGCAGCCGATCGCGCGCAGGTCGGGGGCCGCGTCGAGGACCGCGCGGGTGACCTTGGTGTTGGACCGGATCCCGAGCACGGCGACCCCCTGCAGGGCCTCGACGAGCTCGGCCTCGTGCAAGGACCCGGGGCGGACCTCGACGTCGAACCCGTGACGGCGGAACGTCTCCGGGGCGACGGGGTGGACGTTCTCCAGCAGCAGTACCTTCACGCTTGTCTCCTCTGGCCTCCCGTCAGCGCGGGACGGCCGTACTCATGGTGCTGTCGGTCTCAGGGTGCCCCAGCCGGCGGCCGGGACGTGGTCTCGTGCGCCCGGTGAGACGGGCTCGAGCCCGGGCGCGGCAGGGTGCAGGGTGCGGGTCAGCAGCTCCCCGGTGTGCTCGAGGTGGCGGCGCATCGCCGTCTCGGCGTCGGCTCCCCGGCGGTCGAGGATCGCGGCGACGATCGGTTCGTGCTCGGCACAGATCTCCGGCAGCGTCCGCCCGGCCGCGGTGGTCGGCGGGCCGAGCAGGGCTGTAGTGGCTCGCAGTCGGTCGATGATCGCGGCGGCGCGCTGGTTGCCCCCCGCCCGCATCAGACGGTCGTGCAGGGTGTGGTCGGCGACCCAGAACCGGTCCTCGGCCGTCGTCGCCGCCGTCATCGCCTCGAAGGCCGCACGGATGCCGGCGTGCTCGGCCTCGCCGCCGTGCTCCGCTGCACGGCGGGCCGCGACCGGCTCGAGCGCGAGACGGATGTCGATGATCTCGTCGATGTCGTGGGCCTGCGGGGTCAGGACCCGGAACCCGCGGTTGCGGTTGATCTGCACGAGGCCGGCCTCCGCCAGTCGCAGCAGCGCCTCACGGACCGGGCTGCGGGACACCCCGAGGAGGTCCGCGAGCTGGTACACGGAGTACGTGTCGTCCGGGACGAGCTCGCCGGCGATGATGCCCGCGCGCACGGCGTCGACGACGGCGTCGGCAAGAGAGGACGCGCCGTGCGGGAGGGACAGCCGGACCATGAGTAACATGTTACCCATGGTCGAACCCTCCGCCGACGTGGTGTCCGCCCTGGCCGGCGCCGGGCTCGAGGTCCGGGCGGACGCGGGGACCCGCAGCATGTACGCCTCGGACGCCTCGTTGTACCGCATCCCACCCCTGGCCGTGGTGCGCCCACGTGGCGTCGAGGACGTCGCTGCCACCCTCGCCGTGGCCCGCGAGACGGGGGTCCCCGTCACCTCGCGAGGCGCCGGGACGTCCGTGGCGGGCAACGCCGTCGGACGCGGCGTCGTGCTCGACTTCTCCCGGCACATGAACCGGGTGCTGTCGGTGGACCCCGACACGCGTACGGCGGTGGTGGAGCCGGGAACGGTCCACGCCGTGCTGCAGCGGGCGGTCGCCCCCCACGGTGTCCGGTTCGGGCCCGACCCCTCGACGCACCCGCGCTGCACGATCGGGGGGATGATCGGCAACAACGCGTGCGGCTCGCGGTCCCTGACGTACGGGCGCACCTCCGACAACGTGGCGGCTCTCGACCTGCTGACAGCGGCCGGCGATCTTCTGTCCACGGGCTACGACGAGACGGGCGACCCGTTCGCCCGGGGCGCCGACGCCGTGGTGTCCGGCCTGCGGACCGTCATGTCCCGCCACCTGGCGACGGCGCGCACCGAGCTCGACAGGTTCGACAGGCAGGTCTCCGGGTACGCCGCGCACCACCTGCTGCCCGAGCGGTTCGACCTCACCCAGGCGTTCGTTGGCTCGGAGGGAACCCTCGGGGTCATCACGCGGGCCACCGTGAGACTCGTCGTCGACGCGCCCGTCCGCGTCGTCGTCGCCCTCGGGTTCCGCGACATCGTCGCCGCCGGGCGGGCCGCGCCCGCAGTCGTGGCGCACGGGCCGACCGCGTGCGAGGGGCTGGACTCCCGGCTCATCGACGTGCTGCGCGCTCGCCGCGGCCCGGACGCGATCCCTCCGCTGCCGCGAGGGCGGGCGTGGCTGTTCGTCGAGCTCGCCGGCGACGAGCTGGGCGAGGTCGCGGCCCGGGCGCGACGCCTGGCGGGGGAGGGGCTCGCCGACGACGCCGTCATCGTCGAGGACCGCGCGGTGCAGGCACGCCTGTGGCGGATCCGCGAGGACGGCGCCGGCCTGGCCGGACGCGCCCCGTCGGGAAAGCCGGCCTGGCCCGGCTGGGAGGACGCGGCCGTGCCGCCCGAGCGCCTGGGGGACTACCTCGCCGCCTTCGACGACCTCGTCGGCTCGTACGGCCTGACGTCGGCGCCGTTCGGCCACTTCGGCGACGGCTGCATGCACGTCCGGCTCGACGTGCCGCTCGACCGGCCCGACGGGACCACCGTGCTGCGCGAGTTCCTCACCGAGGCAGCGCGGCTGGTCGGTGGGTTCGGTGGCTCCCTGTCGGGTGAACACGGCGACGGACGGGCCCGGTCGGAGCTGCTGCCCCACATGTACTCGGCCGACGCGATCGCCCTGTTCGGCGGTATCAAGCACGCCTTCGACCCGGAGAACCTGCTGAACCCCGGCGTGCTCGTCGACCCGGACCCCCTCGACCGGGACGTGCGACCCGCGGGCCGGTTCCCGCTCCATGGCCTGGCCATGGCCTACCCGCACGACGACGGCGACCTCGCCCAGGCGGTGCACCGGTGCACGGGCGTCGGCAAGTGCCGTGCCGACAACGCGGCGGCCGGCGGTGTCATGTGCCCCTCGTACCTGGCGACGCGGGAGGAGAAGGACTCCACCCGGGGCCGCGCCCGCGTCCTGCAGGACGTCGTGCGCGGCGAGCTGCCGTGGTCGCACCCGTCGGTGCACGAGGCGCTCGACCTGTGCCTGTCGTGCAAGGGTTGCGCGTCGGACTGCCCGACCGGCATCGACATGGCGACGTACAAGTCCGAGGTGCTTCACCAGACCTACCGTCGCCGGCTGCGCCCTCGCTCCCACTACACGCTCGGCAAGCTGCCGATGTGGGCCCGGCTGGCGGGCCGCGTACCGGGGCTGGCCAACCGGGCGCTGACGCTCCCCGCGCTCGGCCCGGTGGCGCTGTGGCTGGCGGGCGTCGACCGACGCCGCTCGATCCCGGCGTTCCCCCGGCGTCCCTTCCGGCGCACCTTCAGGTCGGAGGCCTCGGATCTGAAACCCGTTGTGCTGTTTGCCGACTCGTTCACCGACGCGTTCTCACCAGAGGTGGCCGACGCGACCGTGCGAGTGCTGCGCCACGCCGGGTACGAGCCGCGGCTGCCGAGCCGCTCGGTGTGCTGCGGGCTCACGTGGATCACCACCGGGCAGCTCGACTCCGCCAAGGGCATCCTGCGCCGGACCGTCGCGGCGCTCGCGGCAGATGCGCGCGCCGGTGCGCCCATCGTCGGGATCGAGCCGTCGTGCACGGCGGTGCTGCGCTCGGACGTCCACGAGCTGCTCCCCGGCGACGAGGACGCAGCCCTGGTCTCCTCCCAGGTCCGCACGCTCGCCGAGCTGCTCGCCCAGACCCCGGGCTGGACCGGTCCCGACCTCACCGGGACGCAGGTCATCGCCCAGCCTCACTGCCACCACCATGCCGTGCTCGGCTGGCAGACGGACGCCGACCTGCTCGCGGCCACCGGCGCGACCGTGCAGACCCTGCCGGGGTGCTGTGGGCTCGCCGGCAACTTCGGCGTCGAGGTCGGCCACTACGACGTCTCCCTGGCCGTCGCGAACCAGAACCTGCTCCCCGCGATCGACGCGGCGCCCGATGCCGTCGTGCTCGCCGACGGGTTCTCCTGCCGCACGCAGGTGGCAGACCTGCGGGACCGGCCCGCGCAGCACCTCGCCCAGCTGCTCGACCCGGCAGCGGCCGGGACGCCTGGGTCCGGGCCCCGGTCGGGTGGCAGGAACCGCGCGTAGCCTGAGAGGTCCCTAGCCACCACCCACCGAGGGGGAGCGATGGACCGGACCCAGGCGGTGCTCGCACGACGTGCCGCGACCAGGGAGTGGCAGGAGGAGGTCTACCGGGACCTGCACGCCCACCCCGAGCTGAGCGGGCAGGAGGAGCGGACCGCCACCGAGGTCGCCCGCCGCCTCGGTGCCATGGGCTACGCCGTCCGCCGGGTCGGCGGCGGCGTCGTCGGCACGCTGGAGAACGGGGCCGGGCCGGTCGTGCTCGCCCGCGCCGACATGGACGCGCTGCCCGTCACGGAGCTGACCGGCCTGCCGTACGCGTCGAGCCGGACCGCGACGGACGCCACCGGGACCGAGGTGGGCGTGTCGCACGCGTGCGGGCACGACGTCCACGTGGCCTGCCTCCTCGGCGCCGCCGACCTGCTCGCATCCGGTGCCGAGGCGTGGGCCGGCACCGTCGTCGCGCTCTTCCAGCCCGCCGAGGAGACCGCCGCCGGCGCGCAGGGGATGCTCGACGCCGGGCTCGCCGAGGTGATCCCCAGGCCCGACGTGGCGTTCGGCCAGCACGTCCTCGGACTCGAGGCGGGCACGGTCGGGACCGCGTCGGGCCCCGTCATGTCGGCGGGGGACAGCATCCGGATCACCCTGTACGGCAAGGGATCCCACGGGTCGATGCCGCACCTCGCCGTCGACCCGGTCGTCCTCGCGGCGTCGGTCGTCCTGCGGCTGCAGACCATCGTCGCCCGGGAGACCAGGCCGGGGGAGTTCGCCGTCGTGACCGTGGGCAGCAGCGTCGCCGGGACGAAGAGCAACATCATCCCGGACCAGGCGGTCCTGCTGGTCAACGTCCGGACCTACGACGAGTCGGTCCGCGAGCACGTGCTCGCGGCGGTCGAGCGGATCGTCCGCGCCGAGTGCGACGGTGCCGGCTCCCCCCGACCGCCGGTGTTCGAGTACTACGACCGGTACCCCCTGACGACCAACGACGGCGGCGTCACCGCCGTCGTCACCGGGGCCTTCCGGGAGCACTTCGGCAGCGAGCGGGTCGTCGACCTGGGGCGGGTCACCGCCAGCGAGGACTTCAGCCGGGTGCCCGACGCGTTCGGGGCGCCCTACTGCTACTGGGGCATCGGCGGTTTCCCGGCCGGCGCGGACGCCCCGCCGAACCACTCGCCGTACTTCGCCCCGCTCATCCAGCCGACCCTCGACACCGGGACCGCCGCGCTCGTCGTCGCAGCCCTCAGCCACCTGTCCGACCCGGGCTGACGCCCGTCAGGAGGTGGCGCGCTGGTCGAGCCAGTTCTTCCCCAGGCTCGCGGCGGCCGACGCGAGGAGGACCGTGACGATGAACCCGAGCGACGTGGCGATGCCGATCTCCGGCAGCGGGATGGACCCCAGGTGGTCGATGTGCGACCCGTGCAGCGCCTCGATGATGAGCTTGGCACCGATGAAGGCCAGGATCGCCGACAGGCCGACGTTGAGGTAGATGAGGCGCTCGAGCAGCCCGCCGACGAGGAAGTACAGCTGCCGCAGCCCCATGAGGGCGAAGGCGTTGGCCGTGAAGATGACGAACGCGTCCTGCGTCAGGCCGAAGATGGCCGGGATGGAGTCGAGGGCGAAGACGACGTTCGCCAGCGCGATCGCCGACACCGCGATGACCAGCGGGGTCCAGTGGCGGCGGCCGTCCTGCCGGACCGAGAGCCGGTCGCCGTGGTAGTCCCGGCTCATCGGCAGGACGCGACGCATCGCGCGCAGCACCCGGTACTCGCCGAACTCGGGCTCGTCCTGCTCGCGCAGCAGCGTCACGGCCGTGTAGATGAGCAGGATGCCGAACAGGTAGAACGTCCACGAGGCCGCCGCGATGAGCGCTGCGCCGGCGAAGATGAACACGGCCCGCAGCACCATCGAGATGACGATCCCGAGGTAGAGGACCTTGTCCTGCGCGAAGGAGGGGACCGCGAACTTCGTCATGATGATGACGAAGACGAAGAGGTTGTCGACCGACAGGCTGTACTCGGTGATGTACCCCGAGAAGAACTCGGCGCCGGTGCGACCTCCCACGGTCAGGGCGAGCACGAGACCGAAGGCCAGGGCCAGGGAGACGTAGAAGGTCACCCAGCGGACCGACTGGCCCAGCGAGACCTCGCCGCCACGACGGGCGATGACCCGCAGGTCGACGTAGACGATGACCGCAAGGAGCGCGAGGGTGGCGACCCAGACGGGCACGGGGACAGCGCTGATCATTGAATCCTCCGGAGGTACGTGACAACTCCGGAGGTCTCCTCCGCCGAGCGAGTCGGCCCCGGACACCGGAACAGCCTGGCTGTTCGTGATGACGACGTCCGGATTCGGGAGTACTCCCCTCCACCGGGGGGCACGCTATCGCGTCGGCGCCCGCCGCTCAGCGGGTGTCCATGATCTGACCGTCCTCGTGCCCGTCCCCGTCAGGGCCTCGGGAGGACCGTGAGCACGCGCTCGACATGGGCACGGAACTCCTCCATGAAGGCGCGGAGGAACGACGCGGTGGTCTCGTCGTTGACCTCCCCGCCCGAGGCGAAGGCGTCGGGCCGGAACTGGACGTAGGCCTCGGGGGCCGTCATCTGCCGCGCGTTGCAGAAGCTCAGCACGGCGCGCAGGCTCTGCTGGGCCAGCGCGGTACCGATGGCCCCGGGCGACGCGCCGATGACCGCGGCAGGCAGGTGGTCGAACGAGTTCTGTCCCCACGGACGGGAGGCCCAGTCGATGGCGTTCTTCAGGGCGCCCGGGATGGACCGGTTGTACTCGGGGGTCACGAACAGGACGGCGTCGGCGGCGGCGATCGACGCCTTGAGGGTCCGCGCCTCGGGTGGGTAGTCGGCGTCGAAGTCGGGGCTGTAGAGGGGCAGGTCGCCGATCGGGATCTCGGTGAACCCGAGGTCGGGCGGCGCCAACCGGATCAGCGCCTGGCTGAGGGTGCGGTTGATGGACGTGGAGGACAGGCTCCCGACGAAGTAACCGACCGTGTACGTGCTCATGGCGTGCCTCCTGAGGTGGTGGTGGGGTGGTGGACGCGGTGGTGGTGCGGGGGTGGCGGTGTGGTGCGTCAGCGGCGACGACGCGCTCGGTGCTCCCTACCCGGTCGCGGGCACGTCATCCGGTTCGGCCGGTGGTAGAACACCTGTTCGACCGGGCTGCACAATGGTGGGGTGGCGGGCGGCATGAGGCGAGGGCGCGGGACCCCTTTGCGGGACCGTCCGGTCGTCGGTGCCGGGGCTGGCGCCGCCCCGGGCGGCGGTGCGGGACGACGTCACTGCTGGGTGGAGGGGCCCGCCGACCATCCCGGCCCCTGGCCCGGCGTGGTGGTCGAGTGGCGCCGCGACGCGGACGCGGGTGGCTGGAGCGCGCTCGTCGTCTACGTCGTCGCCGAGGCAGGGACGGTGACGACCGTCCAGGCCTGGGTGTCGGCGCGGTTCCTCCGCCCCGCCTGACCGGCCGCGGACGATGCCGCCGGGCCGGCCGGTGGGGCGTGGCGCCGGGCCCACTCCGGCGGGCGGCCGTCCCCTGCTCGCGGTGTTCACTGGGGTGCATGACGACCCGACTGCTCCTGCTGGCCGACACCCACGTGCCGAAGCGCGCCAAAGGCCTGCCGGACCAGGTCTGGCGCGCCGTCGACGACGCCGACCTGGTGGTCCACGCCGGGGACTGGGTCGACGTCGCGCTGCTCGACGAGCTCCAGGCACGGGCCCGCCGGCTCGTGGCGGTCGTGGGCAACAACGACCACGGCTCCCTGCGGGAACGCCTGCCCGAGTTCGTCGAGGTGGAGGTCGAGGGGGTGCGCGTCGGCGTCGTGCACGAGACCGGTCCGGCGTCGGGGCGCGAGGAGCGGTGCGACGCGCGCTACCCCACGCTCGACGTCCTCGTCTTCGGGCACAGCCACATCCCCTGGGACTCGACCTCGGCGAGGGGGCTGCGGCTGCTCAACCCCGGGTCACCGACCGACCGTCGACGCCAGCCCTTCTGCACCTACCTGACGCTCACCGTCCACGACGGCGTGCTCGGGCCGGTCGCGCTGCACGAGATCGGGCGGACACCGGCACAGCCGGACGCCGCCCCGGACGCTGCCCCGGACGCTGCCCCGGAGGTTGCCCCGGTTCGGGGGTCCGGCGGTTCTCGTGCGCGGGGCCGGTCAGGTGCCTAGCGTTGGAGCCGTCCACCCCGGGCGGCGAGGAGTCACGATGGCTGCAAGCACGGTCAGGTTCGAGTCGCAGACGGTGATCCACCGGCCCGCCGCCGAGGTCTTCGAGCGTCTGGCCGACCTGCCGGGCTACCGGCGCTGGCTGCACCACGGCGGCCTGTTCCGGGGGAGTGACCTGACGTCGGCGCTGCCGGTGGGGGAGGGCGCGACCTATGTCGACCGCACCTGGATGGGGCGCTTCGAGGGTGAGGTGAGCGAGCTGGTGCCGCCGGTGCGGATCGCCTTCGACGAGACGTTGAGCTGGTTCGGGCGCCCGCTGACCCGGGCGCGGCCTGGCTACGTCCTCGAGGGCCAGGGGGATGTCACGACGGTCCACCACGTCGCGGTCGCGGAGCTGTACGGCGTGATGCGGCTCCTGCTGCCGGTCGCGCGGTGGCTGGTCGACCGGGAGCGCAGCCGCACCCTCCGGGCGCTCGAGCGGTCCTTCGGGACCGACCAGCGCCGGCGTCAGCGCCAGAACTCGGCGAGCGACTCGGCGAGGTCCCGGCCCTGGGCGTAGCCTCCTCGCGCGGCCGGCAGACGCGTCGACGGATCCAGCGCGTTGGCGTCGAACACGGCACCGGCGCGGGCGTCCGGGAAGACGGTCTGCACCGAGCTGCCCGCTGCGCGCAGCTCGGCGACCTGGCTGGCCAGGTCCATGCCCCACTCCAGTGGCATGCGGGACCGGCCGCCGAAGGGTGACAGGACCAGCACCCGCCCGTACCCGGCCGCCAGGTCGGCGTTCTCGCTGCGTCGGTAGCCGCCGTTGAGGTACCGGTTCTCGCCGATGCGGTAGGGCGTCATGGCCGAGGTGCTGGCCGCGACGGCGTCCACCAGCTCGACTCCGCTGTGACGGTCGAAGAGGACCGGCTCTCCGGTGCGCGCATCGACGGCCGTGATGAGCACCGGTCGCTGCGGCCAGTGCCGGCTGGGCAGACGCGCGGCGACGACGTCGCGCCAGCGGGCCGCACCGGCGCCGTCGGACGCATCCGCCTCGAGCGCCGCGGCGCCCATCCTCCGGCGCATGTCGGCCGGGTCCTCGGCAGAGGCGATGATCCGGTCGGACCACTCCAGGTAGCTCGGGCCCGAGACGCCGGGAGCGCGTCCCCTCCCCGCTCCGCGGCTGCCGGCCCGCGTGGGAGGCGTCTCCGCGAGGATGGCGGCGTACAGCTCGGCAGGCGGGATCCCGCTGGTGATCTGGGCAGCGACCGTCGACCCTGCGGAGGTGCCGACGACGAGGTCGGCCTCAGTGACGTCGACGCCGGCATCGGACAGGCCGGCGACGAGGCCGAGCTCCCAGGCATTGCCGGCCGCTCCGCCTCCGGCGAGGACCAGGGCACGAGTCACGATCGCTCGCACGCTAGCAGGCCGGGAAGGACCAGGCAGCAGGTGGCGTCCCGGATGACGACCACCATCCACTCGCCGGCCGAAACGGCACGCACACAACCGCCGCCCCGGACGTGGTCGTGGTCGTCATCTCGAACCGCAGCCGGGAGGGGGCGCACCTGGCATGGGTCCACAGCGGGCGCTCCCTCGGGCATCGGGGTGGTCGGCCGGACCGGTTCACTGCAGCGGGAACGGCGGCTGGGACCACGACGGCTGCGGTTCGACGCTCACCTGCTCGACCCACTTGACCCACCAGAACCCCCGCCGTCCGGCCGCCACCAGCCTGACCGGGGCACCGTGCCCGGGCGAGAGGGGCAGCCCGCCGACGTGCGTCGCGAGCAGCAACCTCGACGCGTCCTCGGACGGGAAGCGCCGGGTGTAGCCGGTCACCGAGCGCACGGCGATCGACCCGTGGTCGGGCGTCCCGAGCAGGGTGTCCAGCCGGACACCGCGCCACGTCTGCTCGGCCCACCAGCCGCCGGTGCAGTCGAGGATCGCCGACTGCGTCGCGTCACCCAGCCTGAGCAGGTCGGCGTGGGAGAGCCGCAGCACCGGCTCGCCGGGCCGGGTCACAAGCAGCTCGTAGGCGTCCGGGTCGATGCGGGGCACACCGTCGGTGAACCACTGGGTGACCGGCATCGCGGAAGGAGCGCCCGAGCCGACCTCGTAGGACCCTGTCCCGCGGTGACGAGCCCCCGGGAGACGGGCCGCCGACGTGACGGACGCCAGCGCCCCGTACGCCAGGGCCGCGGTCCCGCCGACGGCGATCGCCCTCAAGGCCGTTCGCCGGGAGAGGTCGGTCGCGCGAGGCCGCTGCCATCGACGGACCACGTGCACCAGTGCGAGCGGTGCCGCCACGAAGGCGGCGGCGACGTGCACCGTGAGGGCGCTGACCCCCGCGACCTCGAGCGGGCCGAGCGTGGCGTGCACGACGCCGGCGAGCAGGCAGACGGCGACGGCCACGGCGAACGCCACCGCGAGGGCGTGCCCGCGTCGACGACGCAGGCCGCGTCGCACGATCACCGCCTTCCACGGGCTGAGGACGAGGATGCCGAGCCCGAGGACGCCGTGGACGACGGTGACGGCCCTCGACGCGGGGCCCTCGACCCCGAAGGCCAGCCAGCCCGTCGCGAAGGCCGCCGCCAGGAGCACGAGGAGGCCGAGGTTGGTCCGTCGGCTCGGCCGGGACGACACCGCCATCAGACCAGTGTGCCGCGGCCCGTTGGACCGCCACCCCTATCGTCGATGGCGGCGCCGTGAGGCCGATGGGGTGATGCCGTGCCGGCGCTCCCCGCCCGCCCGCCAGGGGGTCAGCGCGAGCCGAGACGCGACGAGCCCGGCACCCCGTGGAGGGGCGCCGGGCTCGTCGCGTGCGGCGGGGTCAGACCAGGTCGAACCGGTCGAGCTCCATCACCTTGGTCCACGCGGCGACGAAGTCGTGGACGAACTTCTCCCGGGCGTCCTCGCTGGCGTACACCTCGGCGAGCGCGCGCAGCTGGGAGTTCGACCCGAAGATGAGGTCGACCGGGGTGGCCGTCCACTTGAGGTCGCCGCTGGCGAGGTCACGGATGTCGTAGACGTTCTCCTCGGACTCCGACGCCTTCCACTGCGTGCCGGGGGCGAGCAGGTTGACGAAGAAGTCGTTGGTCAGGACGCCCGGACGGTCGGTCAGGACGCCGTGCGCGACGCCACCGACGTTGTTGCCGAGGGCCCGCAGGCCGCCGACGAGGACCGTCATCTCGGGAGCGGTGAGGTCCAGCATGTACGCGCGGTCGACGAGGAGGACCTCCGGCTGGAGCTTGACGCCCGGACGCAGGTAGTTGCGGAACCCGTCTGCGCGCGGCTCGAGCACCGCGAAGGAGTCGACGTCCGTCGCTTCCTGCGTCGCGTCGGTGCGGCCGGGGTGGAACGGCACGGTCACCGCGACACCCGCGTCCTGCGCGGCCTTCTCCACGGCGGCGGAGCCCGCGAGGACGATGAGGTCGGCCAGCGAGATCGTCGCGCCCCCGGCCTCGTTGAACTCGCGCTGGATGCCCTCGAGGGTGTCGAGGACCGCCCCGAGCTGCTCGGGCTGGTTGACGGCCCAGCTGCGCTGCGGCTCCAGGCGGATACGAGCGCCGTTGGCACCGCCCCGCTTGTCGGTGCTGCGGAAGGTCGCGGCCGACGCCCACGCGGTCGAGACGAGCTGGGAGACCGTCAGGCCGGACCCGAGGACCTTGTCCTTGAGCGCGGCGACGTCGTCGTCGCCCACCAGCGGACCCTCGACGGCGGGCACGGGGTCCTGCCACAGCTGCTTCTCGCCGACCCACGGGCCGAGGTAACGCGAGACCGGACCCATGTCGCGGTGGAGCAGCTTGTACCAGGCCTTGGCGAAGGCCAGGCGGAACTCCTCGGGGTCCTCGAGGAAGCGACGCGAGATCTTCTCGTAGGCCGGGTCGAAGCGCAGGGCCAGGTCGGAGGTCAGCATGCGCGGCTCGTGACGCTTCGACGGGTCGTGGGCGTCCGGGATCAGGCCGGCGCCCGCGCCGTCCTTCGGCCGCCACTGGTGGGCGCCGGCCGGGGACGTCGTCAGCTCCCAGTCGTAGCCGAACAGGATCTGGAAGAACTCGTTGTCCCACCGCGTCGGGTTGGAGGTCCACGTGACCTCGAGACCGGACGTGATCGTGTCGGCGCCCTTGCCGCTGCCGAACTCGCTCTTCCAGCCGAGGCCCTGCTGCTCGAGCGGGGCACCCTCGGGCTCCGGGCCGACGAGGCTGGAGTCGCCGGCGCCGTGGGTCTTGCCGAAGGTGTGGCCACCGGCGATGAGCGCGACGGTCTCCTCGTCGTTCATGGCCATCCGACCGAAGGTCTCGCGGATGTCGCGTGCCGAGGCGACGGGGTCCGGGTTGCCGTTGGGGCCCTCGGGGTTGACGTAGATCAGACCCATCTGGACCGCGCCGAAGACCTCGTCGAGCTGACGGTCGCCGGAGTAGCGCTCGTCGCCGAGCCAGGTGTCCTCGGGACCCCAGAAGATCTCCTCCGGCTCCCAGACGTCCTCACGGCCGAAGCCGAACCCGAAGGTCTGGAAGCCCATGTCCTCGAGGGCCACGTTGCCGGCGAGCACGAGCAGGTCGGCCCAGGAGATCTTCTGTCCGTACTTCTGCTTGACCGGCCAGAGCAGGCGGCGGGCCTTGTCGAGGTTGGCGTTGTCGGGCCAGCTGTTGAGCGGCGCGAACCGCTGACCGCCGTCACCGGCCCCACCGCGACCGTCGTAGATGCGGTACGTGCCGGCCGCGTGCCAGCTCATCCGGATGAACAGGCCGCCGTAGTGGCCGAAGTCGGCCGGCCACCAGTCCTGCGAGGTGTGCAGCACGTCGACGATGTCCTGCTTGAGGGCGTCCAGGTCGAGCTTGGCGAACTCGGCCTTGTAGTCGAAGTCCGGGCCCAGCGGGTTGCCCTTGGGGGAGTGGGCGTGCAGCACGGACAGGTCGAGCGAGTCGGGCCACCAGTCCTTGATGCCGCGCGGGCGACCGCCGGTCTTCGGCGTGGGCGAGTCGATCGCCGGGTTCTCGCTCTCGCTGCCCTGCGCGGTCGCCGAGTCGTGCATGACCGGGCAGCCGCCGCCGCTCGTGCGGTCCACCCCCTGCGGGCTCTCGGGGGTGACGTGGTTCTGGATGTCGGTCATGAGTGGTTCCTTCCGGGCATCGTTGTCGCTTCAGGGGTTTCGGCGGTCGAGCAGGCGGGACAGGTGCCCCAGTAGACGACCTCCGCCTCGTCGATCACGAAACCGTGGTCGTCGGAGGCGGTGAGACAGGGGGTGTGGCCGGTGGCGCAGTCGACGTCGGCGATCGCGCCGCACGAGCGGCAGACCACGTGGTGGTGGTTGTCGCTGACCCGGGCCTCGTAGCGTGCGGTCGCCCCAGCGGGCTGGATGCGTCGCAGCAGGCCCGCGGTGGTGAGCGCACGCAGGACGTCGTACACCGCCTGGTGCGAGACCGCGCCGAGGTCTGCGCGGACCCGGTCGATCACCGTGTCGGTGTCGGCGTGCGGGTGGTTGTGGACCACCGAGAGGACTGCCAGCCGCGGCCGGGTGACCCGCAGCGACGCCCCCCGCAACACGGCCTCGTAGTCCGTCGTCGTCATGCGCACACCATGGCGTCTAATCTTGAATGAGTCAAGATGTGTCTCGAAGGCTCTCGCGCGAACACACCCGAGCACGGCGACGAGCCGGTCAGCTCCAGCGGGAGCTGACCGGCTCGGCCCGTCGACGCGTGCCTCCCGAGAGGCGGGCGCGTCAGTCGGGTCAGTCCGTGACCTGCAGTGCCTTGACCTCGTCGCGAGCGGCGAGGACCGCGGCGTGCTGCCGGGTCACGACCTCACGGAAGCCCGCGCTGAGGTCCGCCCCGAGGGCCTTCTCGTATTCCGACACCGCGTGGTCCTCACCGGTCACCGCGGCACCCAGGACGCTGCCGGCGTCATCACCGGTCAGGGCGTCCTTGAGCGCGATCCAGCCGCGGTGCAGGGCGGCGGCGGCCGACCCGCTCTCGTCGACGTCCTCGCCGTACTCGTGGCCCATCTCGACGATCTCGCGCCGGAAGCCGGCGCGCTGCTCGGACAGGCGTTGCAGGGTGCTGGCCCACTCGGGACGGTCACCGTCACGAAGCTTCTCGGCGGCCGAGGCGAACCCTCGCTCGCCGTCCTTCAGCGTCTCCACCAGGTCCTTGGCGACCTTCTCGTCATCCGACATCTGTGCTCCTTCGTCGATGAGCTGGACCTTCGATTCCTACCCGCAAGGTGAGGCCACCAACCGCCGGAACCGCTGTCGGACGCGGCCGGCCACCCGCTCCCTCCGGGCCACCGCTCGGGGCCGCGGCGGGCGACCTCCCGAGGGTCGTCAGTCGTCCATCGCCTCGATCCCCAGCTCGGCCAGCTCGACCATGCGCGCGCGCATGTGGCTGATCATCTCGGGGTCCGGAGGGGTCCAGCCGGTGATCTCCTCGAGGACACGCAGCGGCTCGGTCGTCCGGTAGGACCGCGTCGGGTTGCCCGGGAAGCGCTTGTCGGTGACGTTCGGGTCGTCCTCGATCCGGCCGAGCGGCTCGACCCGGTAGACGCGGCCGGGACCGTCACCGCGAGCGAGCTCGGCAGCCAGTGGTGCGCCGTCGCGCGTGGCGGTCAGGTAGATGTGCTTGGCCCGGCGCCCCGATCCGTAGTTCGAGCTCCACCCCGGCGTGAGCAGGTCACCCGGGTGCAGGTCCGCTCTCGTCCCGTGGAAGAACGGCCCGGGGTCGTCGACGACGCGCGGCGTCGGAGGTGGGTCCCGCAGCAGGCTGTCGAGCCGTTGCATGAGGACCGCGACCCGGCTGCGCCCCTTGGGCGCCCGCGGGTAGCGGCTCAGCACCTCGAGGACGACGGGCGTGGCCCGCTTGGCGGCTGCGGTGACGACGTACTCCGCGACGACCGGGTCGTCGCCCCGGGCGAGCTCGGCTGCGCGGGCGGCGTGGGCGGCCGACCCGAGGATGTGCCGCACCTGCGTCGCCCGGGCGAGGGGGTGCAGGTAGGCCGCTGCGGCGGCATCGCCCGCGGCGGTCGCCGCGTGCCGCGCGGGTTCGGCCGTCGCGCCTTTTGCGGCGCGGTGGGCGTCGGCCGCGGCGCTGCGTTGGAGGCGCGACCGCGGCGCGCCCTCGGCGAAGACCCGCGCGGCGTGGACAGCCGCCGCCGGCCGCGGGTCATCGGGACGGTCCCGCTGGAAGAGGACGAGCGCCGGTTCGGCGCACGCCGCGGCATACCCGGCGACCGCCCGCAGCTCGTCCATCGTCAGCTCGACGTCTCCTGGGCCGGTCTGCATCGCCCAAACCTCCCACACGGCATCCGCCCGCGCCCCTCGGGACGGTGCCGGCTCGCCCGCCTGCGAGGGCTGTCGCCCGCCCGCGCGGGCTGTCGCCCGGGCTGCGCGGGCTATCGCCCGGCCAGCTCGGCCACCACCGGGGCCAGCACGTCGGCGGAGTTCGCGCCGACGACGAAGTAGGTGTAGCCGATCTCCTCGCGGCGTCGCTCGATCTCCTCGGCGGCGGCCACCGGGTCGCCCGGGAGCACGGCCAGCGAGTCCGCCTCCCGGAGGGCCTGCGGGTCGGTGTCGCGCACCGAGGTCATGAACGGGGCGATGGCGTCGCCGACGACGGGGACGTGGAGCGCGAGCTCGACGTCGCGCACGGCACGCAGCTCGCGCGCCCGACGCGCGACGTCGGCACGGGCGTCACGGGGCAGCGTCGCGATCGTGACGGTGTCGGCGACCTCGGCAGCCAGCGCCAGGGCTCTCGGCCCCCGGACGGCCATGACCACCGGCGTGTGGACGTCCGGGCCGTCCAGGTCGCGCAGCACGGCCACGGTCTCACGCACCTGGGCCAGCCGCCCCTGCGGTGGCGGGACGGGCATCCCGAGCTGGCGCAGCTCGTCCTCGATCCCCGGCCGTCCGGTGCCGATGCCCATCTCGAAGCGCCCCTCGGTGAGCATCGACAGCGAGTGTGCCTCCCAGGCGGTGCTCCAGGCCGGTCGCAGCGGGGAGGCGTAGACCCAGGTACCGACGCGCAGGTCGGTCTGCGCCGCTGCCATCGCGAGTGCTGGGGCGGGCGCGGGCTGCCACTGCGGCACGTCGGGCATCAGCAGCGTCGAGTAGCCGCTGTCGGCGATGCGGCGCACCCGGTCCCGCCACGTGGGCACGTCGGTCAGCACCGGGGTGACGACCCCGAAACGAAGCGGTCTGGTCATGTCTGGACTCCGTCCGCAGGTGGCACGTCCGGCAGTCGGCGTGGCCGACGACGAACCGTGGAGCACGGAGGAGCAAGGGTAGCGGCGGCTGCTACCGTCGGTGCCAGTTGCCGTCAGAGTCCAGGCGAAGGTCGCGGGTCGCGCTCGTCGTGACCGTCGGCAGCCCGAGGCCTCCACACGGAGGCCTCGCACGACAAGAAGAGGCAAACCAGTGGCAACAGGCACCGTGAAGTGGTTCAACAGCGAAAAGGGCTTCGGCTTCATCGAGCAGGACGGCGGCGGCGCCGACGTCTTCGTTCACTACTCGGCCATCGAGAGCAGCGGCTACCGCGAGCTGCAGGAGGGCCAGAAGGTCGAGTTCGACGTCACCCAGGGCCCGAAGGGGCCTCAGGCGGAGAAGGTCAGGGGCATCTGACGCGGGACCTCCGCCCTCGTGCTCGAAGGACGATCCCCCGACCTGTCGGTCGGGGGATCGTCCGTGTGGGGAGGGTCAGGCCGCCGGGGCCGGTTTCACCGCGAGCACCGGGCACGGGGCGTCGAGGAGGACCTGCTGCGCCGTGCTGCCGGTGAGCAGCTTGCCCACGGGGGAGCGTCGACGCACGCCGATGACGACGAGGTCCGCGTCGACCTCCTCGACGCAGGTGAGGATCGCCTCGGCCGCCGAGCTGCCGGTCGTGGGTTGGCGGACGTCGTGGCCGATGTCCTGGTTAGCCAGCTGCAGGTCGATGGCGTCCATGTCCTGGGCGGTCGCGAACGAGGGGTCGGCGTAGTTGCCGTCACGGCCGGTGTTGACGACCGTGAGGTGGGCCCCGGTGCGTCGGGCGAGGTCGATGGCGGCATCGAGCGCCGCCGACCCCTCCGGCGTGGGGATGTACCCGACGACGATCCTGGCGTACATGCGTCTCCTGTCCTGCGCTCGACGGGCCCGAGGTGGGGCTGGTTCCGCCCGGTCGAGCGCGGGTTCGGTGGGGAGGGAGCGGGGCCGCCGCCTCGGTCGGCGGCCCCGCCCGTTCGTGGGGGCTACGCCTCGAGCCGCAGCGCGCCGGTCATGATGCCGACGCCCTCGGTCATCGAGTGCGACTGCGGCGTGATGACGCCGGCACAGCCGCCGAGCCGTTGGACGTGGATGCGGTCGGCCACGTCCCACACGTGCGGCATGTTGTGCGAGATGAGGATGACGCCGAGGCCCTTCTCCCGCAGCTGCCGCACCATCGCGAGCACCTGGTTGCTCTCCTTGACCCCGAGGGCTGCGGTCGGCTCGTCGAGGACGACGACCTTGCCGCCGAACGCCGCGGCCCGGCTGACGGCGACGGCCTGCCGCTGTCCGCCGGAGAGCGTCTCGACCGCCTGGCCCATGTTCTGGATCGTCTGGATGCCGAGCTCCTGGACGGCGGCACCCGCCCGCTCCCGCATGCCCTTCTTGTCGAGCATGCGCAGCACGGACCCGAGCGGGCCCGGGCGGCGCTCCTCGCGGGCGAGGTAGAGGTTGCTCGCGATGTCCAGCGCCGGGATGACCGCCAGCTGCTGGTACACCGTCTCGATGCCGGCGTCACGCGCGTCCTGCGGGCGGGTGAAGTGCACCCGCTTGCCGTCGAGCTCGAGCACGCCGGCGTCGGGGACCAGGGCACCGGTCAGGCACTTGATGAGCGTGGACTTCCCGGCGCCGTTGTCGCCGATGACGGCAAGGACCTCACCGGGGTAGAGGTCGAGGTCGACCCCGTCGAGCCCGACCACGCGGCCGAAGGTCTTCACGAGCCCCCGGGCCGAGAGGACCGGCTGCCGGGTCCCGCTCGAGGTGCCCGTCGCGTCCGATGCCACTGCGGTCATGACTTCACCTTCCTGATCCACTGGTCGATCGCCACCGCCACGATGACGAGGACGCCCACGGCGAGCAGTCGGTACTGCTGGTCGACGCGGGCCAGGCTGAGGCCGACGTAGAAGGCCTGGACGATGAGGGCGCCGATGAGCGTCCCCACCAGCCGGCCGCGCCCGCCGAAGAGGCTCGTGCCGCCGATGACGACCGCCGTGATGCTCTGCAGGTTGGCGTCGGTGATGGCGTTGGGGCTCGCTGCACCGGCACGACCGATGAGGACCCAGGCGCCGAGGCCGTAGATGAGGCCCGCGACGACGTACACGCTGAGCAGCACGCGCTTGCTCGCGATGCCCGACAGGCGCGCGGCCTCCGCGTCGTCGCCGACGGCGTAGACGTGCTGGCCCCAGGCCGTCTGGCTCAGGGCGAACCCGACCACCGCGTAGAGGACGAGCACGATGACGACGCCGACCGTCAGCCGGAACGGGCCGAGCGGGAAGCTCGTCGAGGTCCAGTTGAGCAGGTCCGGCAGCTCGTTGTTCTGGAAGCTCTTGCTGCCCGAGTAGAGCAGCGCCGCCGCGGTGAAGATGCTCAGGGTCCCGAGCGTGACGATGAACGGCGGCAGGTTGACGCGGGTGACGAGCAGCCCGTTCAGCGCGCCGGCGGCGAGGCCGAGCCCGACACCGACCAGCAGGGCCACCGGTGCCGGCCAGCCGTGGTCGGCGGCGAGCTTGGCCATGACCATCATCGCGAGGATGACGATGGCGCCGACGGACAGGTCGATGCCGGCGGTGAGGATGATGAGCGTCTGGCCGATGGCCAGGCACGCGACGACCGCCGTCTGCTGCACGAGCAGGGAGAGCGCCGCCGGGTTGGAGAACCTCGGGTTGACGGCGGTGAAGACCACCATCGTCAGGACGAGGATGACGAGCGGGCTGATCCACGGGTGTCCGTGGAGCAGGTGCTGCACGCGTTGGAGGGGGCTGTGCCGTCGACGGGTCAGCTCCGCCACCGCGGCCGAGGTGCCAGCGGTCATGTCGATCAGCCCCAGCAGATCTTCGATGCGGCGTCCGAGGTGATGCTCTCGACCCCGTCGGCCTTCTTGTCGGTGACCAGGGCGACACCGGTGTTGTAGAAGTCCAGGCCGTTCGAGGTCTTGGGCTTCTCGCCGCCGCGCGCGATCTTGGCGATGGCCGCCATGCCGAGCGTGGCCATCTTGAGCGGGTACTGCTGCGACGTCGCGCCGATGACGCCGTCCTTGACCGACTTGACGCCGGCGCAGCCGCCGTCGACGGAGACGATGATGACGCCCTTCTCCTTGCCGGCCGCCTTGAGGGCGTTGTACGCGCCGATGGCCGCGGGCTCGTTGATCGTGTAGACGACGTTGATGTCGGGGCTGTTGGTCAGGCAGTTCTCCATGGCGGTGCGGCCGCCGTCCTCGGAACCGGTGGTCGGCTCGTTGCAGGCGATGGCGTACTGGCCGCCGGCGTAGCTGCCGGTCTTGTCCTCGTCGCCGTTCTTCTGCTTGTCCTTGGTGTCGATCCCCATGCCGGTCAGGAAGCCCTGGTCACGGTTGTAGTCGACCGAGACGACCTTGTCGTTGAACAGGTCGAGGAGGGCGATCGTGGCCTTCTTGCCGCCGAGCTGCTTGTTGGCCCACTGGCCGATCAGCTCACCGGCCTTGAAGTTGTCGGTCGCGAAGGTGATGTCGACGGTGTTTGCGGGGTCGGGCGGCGTGTCGAGGGCGATGACGTAGAGCCCGGCGTCGCGCGCCTTCTTGATCGCGGCGTTGACCCCCGGCCCGTTGGGGGTGATGAGGATGCCCTTGTCGCCCGCGGCGATGGCGTTCTCGATGGCCTGGACCTGGCCCTGCTCGTCGCCGTCCTTGGCGCCCGAGGCGATGGTCAGGTCGACGTTGTCCTTGGCCGCGTCGGCCTGGGCGCCCTTCTGCATGGCGACGAAGAACGGGTTGGTGGAGTCCTTGGTGATGAGGGAGACGCCGACCTTCTCGCCGGCGTCACCTCCGCCCGTCCCCGAGCCGGTGGCGGAACCGCCGCCGCCACAAGCCGCGATCCCGAGGACCAGGCTCCCGGCCGCCACGGCGACCAACGCCCGGCGCGCTGCCGGCCGGTGCGTGGGAACGATGGTGGTGCGCTGCATGACGTGACCTCTCTGTCCGACGTCGTCGGCTGACAACGTTGTCAGAATCTTTATAGGGGGCCGTTCCCCCATGAGTCAAGGTTTCATGACCATACTGAGACATGGATGAGACAACGTTGTCACCTGGCGGTGCCGACACCGGCCCCCGCCCGACGCCGCCGGCCGTGGCCGCCGGCCTCGATGGCAGACGCGTCGCCCGGGCCACCATGAAGGACGTCGCGACGCTCTCGGGCGTCAGCCTCAAGACGGTGTCGCGCGTCGTCAACCACGAGGCCAACGTGTCCACCGCGGTCCGCCAGCGCGTCGAGCGTGCGGTCGCCCAGCTCGACTACGTCCACAACGCCAACGCGAGCCTCCTGCGGCGGGCGAACAACCGATCCGGGACGGTCGGCGGGCTCTTCCAGGACCTCAGCAACAGCTTCTCCGCCAGCCTGCTGCGATCCCTCGAGGACATCGCCCGCAGCCACGGCACCGTCGTGCTGGCGGCCAGCCTCGACGAGGAGGCGGAGCGCGAGGTCGAGCTCGTCCGTGGGCTCGTGGCGCGGCGCGTCGACGGCCTCGTCCTCATGCCCGCGACGGCCCGGCAGGAGTACCTCGCGCCGGAGCTGCGGGCCGGGCTGCCGACGGTCTTCGTCGACCGTGTCCCGCACGGGGTCGACGCCGACTGCGTCACCGTCGACAACGTCCTCGGCGCTCGTCGGGCGGTCGAGCACCTCGTGGCGCACGGACACCGACGCGTCGCGGCCCTGTGCGACCTCGCGAAGATCCAGACCGCGCAGGATCGGCTGCGTGGCTACCGCGAGGTCATGCGGGCGGCCGGAGCCGCCGAGACGGATCTCGTCGAGGTGGTCGACCTGCACACGACCGAAGCCGCCGAGCACGCGGTTCTCGGCCTGTTCGACGGGCCGGGCCCGGCGCCGACGGCCCTGTTCGCCGGGCGCAACGACCTCGCCGTCGGGGCGTTCCGGGCCCTGCGCGCGCTCGGGCTCACCCACCGCGTGGCGGTCGTCGGGTTCGACGACTTCCCGATGGCCGACCTCATCGACCCGCCCCTGACCGTGGTCCGGCAGAACGTCGAGCGCATCGGCGCGGAGGTCGGCAGGCTGCTCTTCTCCCGCATCGACGGCGACAGCACGCCGCCCCAGCGGGTCGTCATCGAGCCGTCTCTCGTCGTGCGGGGCTCGGGCGAGATCGGCCCCCACTGACGCTGCCCCGGGGGCCCTGCGCCCGTACCCGGGGGGCCCGCCTGGCCGCCAGGCCGGCCCGTCGCCTGCGTCGGTCCGCGACCGGCGTGTCCACCACGCGGACGGCCGTTGCAAATCCTAGCCAGGCAGTATGAGATCAGGGCATGCGCCACCAGATGCTGACCATGCGTCGCGCGGTCGACCACATGGGTGTCGCCAGCGCCATCTGTCGCTGAGCGCGCCCCGCACGCCCCGGCCGCCCTCCGCGCGGCCCTGAAGGGCGTCGCGCCGCTCCCGGCCCGGCCGCGAGCACGTCCCGGCCTGAGGCCCTCGGGGCGTCGCGGCCCGTCTCAGGCCCGTCGCGGCCCGTCGCGGCCAGTCGCGGCGTCGCCGGGAGCTGCTCCCTCCCCCCGCCCGATGGTGCCGACCGTTCCCGGACGGCCGGCCGTGCCGCGGGCTCCTTCACGCACGCCTTCCGAAAGGTCCCTTCGCCATGCCCACCACCCCGTCCGCCCACGCGCCGGACCGACGTTCCGTCCTGTTCGCCCTCGCCGCCACGCCGCTGCTCGCGACGCTCGCTGCCTGCGGTGGGACCTCCAGCGCTGCCGACGGTGGCCCGCCGCTGGCTCCCACCGCGGCGCTGCCGACCACGGTCCCGAAGGGCACGACGCTCGTCGTCGGCGACCCGCAGGTCGAGCAGGCCCTCAGGCTCTCCGGCGAGCTGGAGAAGTTCACCTTCCCGGTCACCTTCGCCAACATCAGCGGTGGCCCGCAGACGCTGGAGGCCTTCCGGGCCAAGGCCCTGGACCTCGGTGCGGTGGCCGACATCCCGCCCCTGCAGGCCGCGTGGACCGGGGTCGACACGCGCATCGTCGCCGCGCAGTTCCGCAGGCAGCCCGAGACGCACCCGATCTACCAGCTCGGCATCGCACCGGGCGTGCGGGTCACCTCACTGGCCGACCTGCGCGGCAAGAAGATCGCCTACAGCCCCGGCCAGGCGCAGGGCGCCCTCGTCCTGCGCGTGCTGCACAGGGCCCGGCTGACCCAGCAGGACGTCCAGCTCGTCGAGCTGCCGAGCACCGGCGACGTCTACCCGACCGCCTTGGCCTCCAAGCAGATCGACGTCGCGCCCATCGGGGGAGTTGCCCTCGAGCGCTACCTCGCCCAGTACGGCAGGGACGGCGCCACCGTCGTCCCGCACGGGCTGCGCGACGACCCCGGTCACCTCTACGCCCCCGAGAGCTCCCTGCGCGACGCCGGCAAGGCCGCCGCGATCCGCGAGTACGTCGCGCACTGGGGCGCCGCGTTGAAGTGGGTCGACGAGCACCCGAAGGAGTGGGTCGCGGGCTACTACGTCCGCAACCAGGGACTGACCGACGCCGAGGGCCAGTACCTCGTCAGGTCCGCCGGCGCCCGCGACGTCCCCACCGACTGGACGGCCGCGATCCGCCGCCACCAGGAGACCGCCGACCTCCTGTCGGCCGACCAGCACCGCCCGCACCTCGACGTCGCCACCCTCTGGGACCGCCGGTTCGAGAAGGTCGGCGGCACCGCCTACGCGACCGGACGCGCCTCATGACGACGCTGGTCGACATCTCCACGCGGCGCGACAACCGCACCGCCGCAACGGTGCCCGTCGTCCGGCTGGTCGACGAGCGCCCACGGGCCACGAGGCTCGGACCGGGCCGCCGACGCCGCTTCGACGCAGCGCTCGGGTCCGTGGCCCTGCTCGCCGTCTGGGTGACGGGTTCGGCCTCCGGGCTGCTCGACCCCCGCATCCTGTCGGCCCCCTGGACCGTCGTCACGACCACGGGCGACCTGCTCGCCGACGGCCGGCTGCAGACCAACCTCGCCGTGTCTGCCCAGCGTGCCGGCCTCGGTCTGCTCCTCGGGATCCTCCTCGGTTCCGCCCTGGCGCTGCTCTCGGGCCTGAGCCGGTTCGGTGAGGCGCTCGTCGACGGGCCGGTGCAGGTCAAGCGCGCCATCCCCTCACTCGCCCTCCTGCCGCTGCTCATCCTCTGGTTCGGCATCGGCGAGCCGATGAAGGTCGTCACCATCACGCTCGGCGTGCTCGTGCCCGTCTACGTCCAGACCCACGCCGGGCTACGGGGCATCGACAGCAGGTACGTCGAGCTGGCGCAGACCGTCGGGTTGAGCCGAACAGCATTCGTACGCAAGGTGATCCTTCCCGGTGCCCTGCCGGGCTTCCTCCTCGGCCTCCGGTTCGCCGTCACCGCCGCCTGGTTGTCCCTCGTCGTCGTCGAGCAGGTCAACTCGACGTCCGGCATCGGCTACATGATGGAGCTCGCGCGCACGTACGGACAGACCGACATCATCGTCGTCGGGCTCGTCCTCTACGGGCTGCTCGGTCTGCTGTCCGACGGTGCCGTCCGACTCCTGCAGAGGAGGGCACTGGCATGGCAGCGCACCCTGGGCTCCTGAGCCCCGACCGCGTCGGCGCCGACCGCACCGCCGTCGTCGTCGAGGACCTCGTGCGCGGCTACGGACCCAAGGGCGTCCTCGACGGGGTCTCCCTCGACATCGCACCAGGGGAGTTCGTCGTCCTGCTGGGCCGCAGCGGCTGCGGCAAGAGCACGCTGCTGCGCGCGCTGGCGGGGCTCGACGGGGAGGTCAGCGGCTCGGGACGCGTCGTCGTCCCCGACCGCGTCTCGGTCGTCTTCCAGGACTCGCGACTGCTGCCGTGGGCCAGCGTCCTCGACAACGTCGTCCTCGGCCTCTCCGGCCGAGCAGCGCGCGACAAGGGGGTGGCCGCGCTGGACGAGGTGGGGCTCGCCGGCCGCGAGCACGCCTGGCCGGCCGAGCTCTCGGGCGGTGAGCAGCAGCGCGTGGCCCTGGCCCGGTCCCTCGTCCGGGACCCCGAGCTGCTGCTGGCCGACGAGCCCTTCGGCGCCCTCGACGCCCTGACCCGCCTCCGCATGCACGACCTGCTGCGCGAGCTCTACGACCGGCACCATCCTGCGGTGCTGCTCGTGACCCACGACGTCGACGAGGCGGTCACCCTCGCCGACCGGGTCATCGTCCTGGACCGTGGGCGCATCGCCCTGGAGCGACGCATCGACCTCACCCCCCGCCATGGGGACGGGCAGGCGCACGGAGGCGATCGGAACCCGTCCGACGCCGCCTACGCCGCCGTCCGGAGCGAGCTCCTCGCCGCCCTCGGCGTCACCCCCGCCGGATCCCGCACGGCCACCGAACCCACCGACACCGACCCCGACACCGACCCCGACGCCGAAAGGACCACGTCATGACAACCACCAGCCGCCGCGCCATGCACCTCAACGCCTTCCTCATGAGCACCGGGCACCACGAGGCGTCCTGGCGCCTGCCGGAGAGCGACCCCTTCGCAGGCACCGACGTCACGCACTACCAGCGCCTGGCGCAGATCGCCGAGCGGGGCCACCTCGACTCGATCTTCTTCGCCGACAGCCCGGTCCTCTGGAACGACATCGGGCGACGCCCGTCGGGGGCGCTCGAGCCCACGGTCCTGCTGACGGCCATCGCGGCGGTCACGAGCCGCATCGGCCTCATCGCCACGGCGTCGACGACGTACAACGACCCCTACAACCTCGCGCGCCGGTTCGCGTCCGTCGACCACGTCAGCGGCGGCCGTGCCGGGTGGAACGTCGTCACGACGGCCGGACCCGACGCCGCCCGCAACTTCGGCCTCGACGACCAGCCCGCGCACCACACGCGCTACGAGCGGGCCGCCGAGTTCCTCGACGTCGCCCAGAAGCTGTGGGACAGCTGGGACGACGACGCGCCGACCGGCGACAAGGCCTCCGGCCGGTGGGGCGACAACGACAAGGTCCGGGCCATCGAGCACGTCGGGACCCACTTCCGGGTGCGCGGTCCGCTGAACCTGCCACGCTCGCCGCAGGGGCACCCGCTCATCGTCCAGGCCGGCTCGTCCGAGGACGGCAAGGCGTTCGCGTCCCGGTACGCCGAGGCGGTCTTCACCGCCCACCAGACCCTCGAGGACGCCAGGGCGTTCCACGCCGACCTCAAGGCCCGCACCGCGGCCGTCGGCCGCGACCCCGAGGGCATCAAGGTCCTGCCGGGCATCGTCCCGGTCATCGGCTCGACCGAGGCCGAGGCGCGAGCGCTCGAGGCCGAGCTCGACGAGCTGATCCGCCCGGAGTACGCCGTGGCCCAGCTCGCCCGGACGCTGCGGCTCACCCCGGACGACCTGCCGCTCGACCGCCCGCTGCCGGCAGACCTGCCCTCCGAGGACGAGATCGAGGGGGCCAAGAGCCGCTACACCCTCATCGTGGAGCTCGCGCGCCGTGAGCACCTCACGGTCCGGCAGCTCATCGGCCGCCTCGGCGGTGGGCGCGGGCACCGGACCTTCGCGGGCACGCCCGAGCAGGTCGCGGACGCCCTCGAGGAGTGGTTCACCGGCGGTGCCGCCGACGGGTTCAACATCATGCCGGCCGCCCTCCCGTCGGGCCTGGAGGCGTTCGTCGACCACGTCGTGCCGATCCTCGTGCGGCGCGGCCGTTTCCGCGCCGAGTACACGGGGTCGACCCTCCGCGAGCACTACGGGCTGCCCCGCCCCGTCAACCGCTACTCGGGCACGCCGACGCGCGCCGAGGCCGCGACGGCATGAGCGACCGACCCCCGGGGGACGCGTCCCGCGTCACCCCCACGACCCACCGACCCGCCTCGTGAAAGGACCCGCCATGTCCCGCATCCTCACCGTCTCCGGATCCCCCAGCGCGACCTCGCGTTCGGCTGTGTTGCTCGACCACGTCTCCCGCACCGTCGTGCGGCACGGCCACGAGGTCGTGCACCTGGACCTGCGCGACCTGCCGGCCCAGGCGCTGCTCCACGCCCGGTTCGACGACCCCGCCGTCGTCGGGGCCGCCCGGCTGCTCGAGGACAGCGACGCGTTGGTCGTCGCCACCCCCGTCTACAAGGCCGCCTACAGCGGCCTGCTCAAGTCGTGGCTCGACCTGCTGCCGCAGCTGGCCCTCGCCGGAAAGACGGTGCTGCCGCTCGCGACGGGCGGCAGCCTCGCGCACGCCCTGGCGCTCGACTACGGCCTCCGGCCCGTCCTGTCCTCGATGGGAGCCCGGCACGTCGTTCAGGGCTTCCTCGTCGTCGACCAGCTCATCGAGACGTCGGCCTCGGGCGCGGTCACGTTCGGCACGGACGTGCAGCCGGGCCTGACCGCGGTCGTCGACGGGTTCCTCGACGCCCTGGCGTCGGGAGCCCCCGCGCGCCTCAGCGCGTGACCGTCGGCCGCGGCCGCGGGAGGGGTGCGGTCGGTCGGACGGGTGAGGAGCGTCTGGCAGCCCTTGTGGCGTGCAGCGAGCGCGCGCGACAATCGCGACGCAGCGACGATCGCCGGAAGGAACGTCATGCCCGCGGCCCAGCGAACCATCCTCATCCAGCGGCCCGTCGAGACGGTGTTCGCGTTCTTCACGACGCCGTCGAACGACCCACGGTGGCGACCGCACGTCAAGGAGATCGACGGGCCTGCCCAGCTTCAGGCCGGGTCGCGCATCCACCAGGTCGTCGCCGGGCCCGGCGGCCGTGGGATCGATGCCGACATCGAGGTGACCGACTACTCGGCGCCGACCCGGTACGCGTTCGAGGTCGTCGCCGGACCGGCGCGCCCGCGGGGTGAGTACGCCTTCGAGAGCACCGACGGCGGGGCCACCACGGTGACCTTCTCCCTGACGGCCGACCTCTCCGGGGTGAAGAAGCTCTTCATGTCCGGTCCGGTGCAGAAGTCCATGGACGGCGAGATGGCGGCGCTGGACACCGCCAAGGCCCTGCTGGAGTCCGAGTAGCGCCAGATGGGCCCGCGGGCCGGTGAGGGCGGCGAGAAGTTCCGCGATTCCGCGGACGGCGTCGAGAACCCGTGCCACCGTGGTGGGGAGGCCCACCGCTGTGGGGGCAGGGGGCCGAGAGGCCCGGGGTGACCGGCCCGGATTGGGTTGCCGGTCCCGGACGAGCCGAGGAGTCCCCGCCGCACGGGCAAGGTGGCGGGGACTCACCTCGCCCGGCGTGGCCGCCCCGGGTACGGCGGGTGGTCGCCGGGTACCCGGCCGGCGCCGGCGACGGCCCCGGCCCGGGGGACGCGGGGGACGGCTCGGGCCGCTCCGGCTCCTGCCACGTCGTCGACGGGGACTCTCGGGGGCGACGACGTGGAGACCCACCTCTCCACGCGTGCCATGACGAGCATGAGGGCCAACCCGATCACCGGAGTCGTGAGGCCGAGGAGTGTCATGTCGGGTCCTTTCCGCGTGCGGTCCCCCGATCGAGCTCCCCCTGTCAGCGACGACGCGGGTCGGCCCGGCGTATGACGCGGTCCCACCCTCCCCGCTCGGTATCCTCGGGAGGTGAGCGCACCACAGCGCGACGGGGAGGAACGGGGTCAGGCGGCGCACGACGTCGCGGACCTCATCCCCATGGTCCGGCGCATCGTGGGTGCTCGCGTCGGGGCGCACCCGGCCGCCGAGGACCTGGTGCAGGAGACGCTGGCGCGCGTCCTCGCCGCCTTCGACAGCATCGAGCCCGGGATGCTCGAGCCGTACGCCATCGCCACCGCCCGCAACGTCGTGGCGACGATGTGGCGCCAGGAGGACCGCAGGCGCCGCAACCAGCACCGCGTGGTGGACGTCAGCGCACCCGAGACACCTGAGGCCCAGGTGCTGTTCGGCGAGGACCAGGAGGCCATGGCGCGGGCCCTGGCGCATCTGGACGACCGCGACCGCCGGCTGCTCCTCGAGCACGAGGTGGCCGGCACCGACACGCGGTCGCTGGCGGCCCGGGCCGGCAGCACCCCGGGGGCGGTCGCGGCCCACCTGAACCGGACCCGCGCCCGGCTCCGCGTCGAGTACCTCCTCGAGCTGGAGGACGCCCCGAGCCTGACCGACCGCTGCCGGCCGGTGCTGCTCGCCCTGAGCAGCGGCGACCAGCGCCGCCAACGCGAGGTGCAGGCCGCCCAGCACCTGCTCGAGTGCGAGCTGTGCGCCCGACTGAGCGGGCCGCTGCTGGAGCGCGGGCAGGGACGCGACGACGCCGTGCACATCCCCATCGAGCGCGACGCCGACATCGTCCGCGCGCGCGGTGCCGCACGAGAGATGGCCTCGACCTTCGACTTCGGCCCCACCGACCTGACCCTGGTCGCCACGGCCGTCTCCGAGGTCTGCCGCAACATCGTGCGCTTCGCCGGCAGGGGAGAGGTCACCATCGAGCTCGTCGAGGTCCCGGCCCGGGGCATCCGCGTGACGGCGCGCGACGCCGGACCCGGCATCGCCGACGTCGACCGGGCCATGACCGACGGCTACAGCACCTACGGCGGCCTCGGCCTCGGGCTGCCCGGCGTGCGCCGCCTCATGGACGACTTCGTCCTGGCCAGCGACCCCGAGCACGGAACGACGGTGACCATGACCAAGTGGGAGAGGACGCGCAACGATGACTGACCACGACACCGGCCGCGGACGCGGCGGCATCGCCGAGGGCGAGCACCTGCTGTCCCAGCTCGTCGCCCACCTGCGGGAGCACCGGACCAGGCTGCGCGAGGAGTGGGCCGAACGCATCCAGCAGGCGCACCTGCTGACCGCCATGACCCAGCAGGAGATGGCCGCCGAGACGACGTCGGTCTACGACAACTACGTCGAGGTCCTCGAGACCGGCAGCGTGGAGGCCCTCCAGCACTACGCCCGGGACCTGTCCGAACGCATCATCCCGCGCGGCGTCGAGACGCACGAGGTCGTCGGCATCGTGCTGCTCCTGCGTGACGTGCTCGCGCGGTCCCTCTTCGAGAAGTACCAGCGCGACTTCGCGCTGCTCAACGAGGTGCTCGACGCCTACGAGCCCGCCGCGAACCGGATCGCGAACACCGTCGCGGTGAGCTTCGTCGAGGAGCGCGAGCGCGTCATCCGGCAGCAGCAGGACTCCATCCGGGAGCTGTCGACGCCGGTGCTGCCCGTGCGTGAGCGGCTGCTCATCCTGCCGATCATCGGCGTCCTCGACAGCGAGCGCGCCCGCCAGCTCACCGAGCAGCTGCTCGCGGGGATCCGCACGCACCGGGCCAAGGTCGTCGTCATCGACATCACCGGGTCCCCGGACGTCGACCAAGCTGTCGCCAACCACCTCGTCCAGACGGTGGACGCGTCACGCCTCATGGGTGCGAGCGTCATCATCACGGGACTGTCACCGAAGATCGCCCAGACGCTCGTGACCATCGGTGTGGACCTCAGCAAGATGTACACCATCGGTGACCTGCAAGGCGGCCTCGAGGAGGCCGAGCGTCTGCTCGGATACAGCGTCACCCGAAGGGAGGCCAGCGCCAGCTCGTGAACGGCAGCCCAGCTCTCGTGTCGATCATGCGACAGGGCCCCAACCTGATCGCATCGATCCACACCGCGCTCGACGACTCGCAGCTCGTGCGCTTCGAGCGTGACCTCGTCGACCAGATCGGGGAGCACCGGTCGAGGGGCGTCGTCATCGACGTGGCCGCCCTCGACGTCATCGACTCCTTCGCGGCCCTGACGCTGCGTCGGGTGGTGGAGATGGCACGCCTGCGTGGCGCCCTGACGGTGATCGTCGGCATCCAGCCCGAGGTCGCCTTCACGATGGTCCGCCTCGGGGTCGGCCCCTCGGACGTGCCCACGGCGCTGAACCTCGAGGAGGGTCTGGCCGTGCTGGCCCGGGGCGGCGGGTCGACGACGTGGGCGGACGAGGGCCGCCTCCAGGGGCGCTCGTGACGGCTGGCGCGTCCCGTTCCGAGGGCGCCGACCTCGGCCGTGTGACCCAGGACTACCGACCCATCCTGCTGCGGTTCCTGCCGCACCGGGCCGAGGAGGTCCGCGCCGCGGCCTACGAGCTGGGTCGGTCGGCGTTCGCCGGCGGCGTGCCGCTGCTCGACATGTGCCGCATCCACCTGCAGGTCACCGCCGAGGTCCTGCGGGAGGCACCGGCCGAGGACGTCCTGCGGATCCACGACGCGGCCAGCGAGCTCCTCCTCGAGGTGCTGGCCGCGTACGAGATGACGCACCGGGGCGCCGTGGGTCGCTGACGGGGCCCGCCCGGACGCCTTCGGCGCCGGTGCATGACGTGCGCACGACAGCCGGTCGGGCCCACCGGCCGATGGCCCGCGCGTGGACCACGGGCTACCCGACCGATCACCGGTCCCGCGCCGGCGCGCCCCCGTCGCGTCATGCACCCGGCCCGTGGGGGTCTTCGGTGGTGACCCGGGCCACGGGCCGCCCATGGCGGACCGACCCCAGACGACCGAGGAGCCACGCCGATGGAAGCCCGCCCGAAACCGAGCCCGAGAGATGCCGTGGCGACGGCCGCGATGGGGCGCTCGCCGGCGTCGGCCGTCCCCGCCCGTCCGGACCGTCTGCTCGGCCCATGACGCGAGGCATCGCCTCGCACGTCTCCACAGCGACGTGGGGACGCGAGACGGCGCCGCCACCCTCCCCGCGGCGCCGTCTCCTCGCGCAGCCTCCCGCCCACATGTCTCCGGGCGAGCAGGCCGCGCGCCGGCTCATCGACGCGGTGCACAGCGCCGCGACGGAGTCCGAACGGTGTGCCGCGATGGAGGCGGCGGTCGTGGCCCACCTGCCGCTGGCGAGGTCACTGGCCCGGCGCTACCTCCAGAAGGGGGTCGAGGCCGAGGACCTCGAGCAGGTGGCGGCGCTCGCGCTCGTCAAGGCGGTCACCCGGTACGACGTCACGGCCGAGACGCCGTTCGGCGCCTATGCCACGCCGACGATCACCGGTGAGCTGCGGCGCCACTTCCGCGACCACGGCTGGCTCGTCCGGCCGCCACGCCGGATCCAGGAGCAGCGTCAGGAGATGACCCGTGCGCGCGAGGAGCTGACGCGCGACCTCGGGCGTCCCCCGACCTCGGCCGAGCTCGCCTCGGCCATGGGCCTCGACCTCGAGACCCTGGGCCAGCTCGAGATCGCCGAGCAGAACCTGCGCCCGACCTCGCTCGACGCGCCGGCACCCGACGCGGACGCCGGTTGTCCCGACCCCGCTCGCCCGGACGCACGGAGCCTGGAGGACCGGACGTCCGATGACGTCGAGACCCGGGTCGTGGTGCGCGACGCGGTGCGGTCGCTGCCGCTCGAGGCGCAGCGCCTGGTCCACCTGCGGTTCACCGAGGGACTGAGCCAGCGGGAGGTCGCGGCGCAGCTCGGCCTGTCACCGATGGCCGTGAGCCGGTTGCAACGCCGGACGCTCGAGGCGCTCGGCGAGCGGCTGGCCGACCTCGCCCCCGCTCACCTGCGCCGGACGGCCTGAGCGCCCGGAGACCCGTCGCCGACCGTCACGCCCGTCACCGCCCGTCACCGCCCGGCGTCGTCCGTCACGGCCCGTCACCGTCCGGCGTCGTCCGCGACGTCGAGACGGACGCAGCAGTGCCCCGCCGCGGGGGACAGCGACGCCTTGAGGCGACTCGCCCCGAGCCCCTCGAGCATGCCCTCGACGAAGGCGTGGTTCAGGCCGCAGACGAGCGCGGGAGCCCGCGCCGCCAGCGGGTGGAAGGGGCAGTTGCGCAGGCGCACGCACGTCGGTGTCTCGCGAGTCGGCTCGAAGCCGTGCTCGGCGAGGAGCGACTCGGCGAGGGTGAGCGCCCGTTCAGGGCCCAGCCGTCCCGGTCGCGTCACGGCGCGCTTCGAGGTGCCGGCCCGGCGGCCCCGGTCGGTGGCCGCCTCGGTGGCCGCGGTCTCGACGGCGCTGCCCGTCCCGGTCGCGACCACGGCGTCGAGGAGCAGCTCGGCGAGCAGGTCGGGCCGGCGGTCCGGGATGGTGATGCTCACCGTGTCGTCGGTGGCCTCGTACAGCCTCGGGGCGCGCCCGACGGAGCGGGGCCGCCGACCGAGGCCGAAGTGGGAGCGGAGCAGGCCGCTGTCGACGAGCTTGTCGAGGTGGAACGCCGCGAGCTTGCGGGAGATCCCGACGGCGGCGGCGGCCTCGTCGCGCGTGACGGGCCGGCCCTCGGCCCGGATGAACGCGTACATGCCACGACGCAGGTCGTCCTCGAGCGAGGCGACCGCTCGGATCTCGCGTTCCGACAGCACCTGCCCAGTCTAACGACCACGGCCGTTGGTCATGGCGAGCTCTGCACCGAGTGCCGCACTTGACGAGGAGCGCCTGATAACGCCAAAGTTTATTGGTCTTAATGTTTCGGCCCAGGAGTGGCGATGGATCTCGTGAAGGCTCAGGCGCAGGACCCCGACGAGGACCGGGTGGGCCGTCGAGGTGACAGCGGCTCCGGGCGCGACCGGGTCCTCAGGGTCGTGCACGACGCGCCCGAGAGGGACCTGGCAGCCGCCGAGCGAGCGGCGGCCCTGTTCCTCGAGGCCCTGGGGGTCCGACTCGACGACGAGAGGCCTGCGCAACACCCCCGGCCGGATGGCCCGCGCCTATGCCGAGCTGTTCACGCCCCGGCCGTTCGAGCTGACGACCTTCCCCAACGACGAGGGCTACGACGAGCTGGTCCTGGCCCGCGGCATCCCGTTCCGCTCGGTGTGCGAGCACCACCTGCTGCCGTTCATGGGAGTCGCCCACGTCGGCTACCTGCCCGGCGACCGCATCCTCGGGCTGTCGAAGCTGGCCCGGATCGTCGAACACTTCTCCTGCCGGCCCCAGGTGCAGGAGCGGCTGACCAAGCAGGTGTCCGACTGGCTGGTCAACCACCTGGCTCCCAAGGGCGTCGGCGTCGTGCTCGAGGCCGAGCACCTGTGCATGTCGCTGCGCGGCGTCCAGGCGCCGGGCGTCACGACGCTGACGTCCTCCCTCGGCGGGTCGCTGCGCGAGGACGCCCGATCCCGCCAGGAGTTCTTCGCCCTCGTCGGCGTCCAGCCCTGAGCGTCCGGCCGGCGTCGTCACGCCGTCGTGCCGAGTTGTGCCGGCGACAAGCGACGACGACGGGTGCCGTCCGGCCGCGGAGGGGTCGGGCCGGACGGCACACCGCCGGTGGTGCGGGTGGACGGGGTGTCAGGCGAGCGGCGTCGCGGCCTTGACGAACTCGTCGGTGTAGGTCTTCGACAGGTCGATCGACTTGCCCTTGACCTTCGGGTTGAACTCCCCGAGGACGGACAGGCACGTCTGCGGCCCGTCCGGCGGCATGAGGCCCGTCGGGTTGAAGATGCCCTTCTCGCTGTCGAGGGCGGCGACGTAGGCGTCCTTGCCGACACCCTTGTAGTAGTCGGCCGGCATCTTGTCGGCCATGTCCGCGCCGCTGTGCGACTGGATCCACTTCAGGGTCGCGACGTAGGCGTTGACGAGCTTCTGCACGGTGCCCTTGTTGCCGTTGACCCACTCGGTCGGCATGTAGAGCGAGGTCGCCGGGTACGTGCCGCCGAGCGCCGCCTTCGACCCCGCGGCGGTGCGCATGTCGAGCAGGATGAAGGCCGTACCGTCCGACAGCGCCTTGCTCACCGTGGGCTCGGTCGTCATGCCGCAGGCGATCGTCTTCTGCTTCATCGCCGCGATGAACGTCTGGCCGGCGCCGACGCCGCGGCGGGTCTCCTGGGTCGGGTCGACGCCGTTCTTCTTGCTGAGGTACTGGGTGAGGAAGTCGGTCGAGGAGCCGGTGTCGGTGATGCCGAGCGACTGGCCCTTGAAGTCGGCCGGGCTCTTGATCGTGCCCTTGAGGTCGCTGCGGCACAGCTCGACCTCGCCGGGGATCTGGAGCATCGAGACGACCGCCTCGGAGGACTTGCCCTGCGCCTGCAGCGCGATGTTGTGGTCGTAGAAGCCGCCGACGCCCTGGACCTGTCCGGCGAGCATGTTCTGCGTCGCGTCGCCTCCGGCCGGCTCGTCGACGAGGTTGACGTTGACGCCGGCCTTCGCGTAGTAGCCGAGCTGCTTGGCGAGCATGAACGGCAGGTAGATCTGCTTGCTCATGCCGCCGACCATGATCGTCACGGTGGGGGCGTTCGGGTCGGCCGAGCCCGCCGACACGTTGGCGCCGGACGCGTTGTTGGCGCAGGCGGCCATCGTCGACGCGGCCAGCAGGGCGGCGCCGATGGCACCGATTCGCTTGCTGTTCAAGGGAACTCTCCTTTGAGTCTGTGTGGAACTGGTCCTCGGGTGCTGGTGTGTGGTGTGCGGTGCTACTCGTGCGCGCCTCCGCCATGGGTCTGCGGGGGGCGCCAGCGCAGCAGGCGGCGCTCGAGGAGGGTGATGAGGCCCTCGGCGGTCAGGGCGATGGCGGCGACGAGGACCATGCCGGCGAGGACCCCGTTCATGTCGAAGTTGTTCTGCGACGAGCGGATGAGCAGGCCGAGGCCCTCGTTGGCGCCGAGGATCTCCCCGACGAGGGCACCGATGAGGGCGAAGCCGAAGCTGATGTGCAGGCTCGCGAGGATCCACGTGAACGCCGACGGCAGCACGACGTCACGGGTGACCCGCCACCTCGAGGCCCCGAGCAGCCGGGCGTTCGCGACGAGGTTGCGGTCGACCTCGCGGCTGCCCTGGAAGGCGTTGAAGAAGACCCCGAAGAAGACGAGGACGACGGCCAGGATGACCTTGGACTGGATCCCGAACCCGAACGCAACGGTGAAGATCGAGCCGAGGATGATGCGGGGGATCGAGTTGGCCGCCTTGAGGAACGGCGCGAAGATCTCCGACAGGACCTGGATCCGGCCGAGGGCGATGCCGAGCACGACACCGAGCACGGCGCCGATGGCGAACCCGAGCACGGCCTCCTCGAGCGTCACGAGGATCTGGGTTCCCAGCGAGCCCTGTGGCGTGCCGACCGTCACCCAGGCCACGAGGGTGTCCCAGACGCCGGTCGGCTCGCCCCAGAAGAAGGGGTCGACGAGCTTGGTGTGGACGCACAGCTGCCAGGCGCCGACGAGGACCACGACGATGCCGAGCCGGACGGCAGCCAGCCGCGGCCGGCGGCGGCGCAGGACGGCGCGGGGGTCGGTCCGCGTCGCGGGCCTGTCATCGGGCGCATCGGGCGCACCGGTTGCACCGGTCGCGTCGCGCGTGCCGATGCTGTCGAGGCCGGCAGGCGGCACCTGCGAGGATGCCGTGGCGGCGGGCGTGGGGGACGGGCGTCCTGCGGTCGTGTCGATCACGAGGCCACCTCCGTCAGACGCGTCGTGCGGGCGTAGGCCTCCTCGACCTCGGCGCGCAGCGCCTCCCAGATCTGCCCGTAGAGGCGGGTGAAGCGCGGGTCGAGGCGGATCTCCTGGACGACGCGCGGGCGCGGCAGGTCGATCTCGAACTCGGCCTTGACCGTGCCGGGGCCCGCGGTGATGACGACCACCTTGTCGGCGAGCGCGATCGCCTCCTCCAGGTCGTGCGTGACGAACACGACGGCCGGACGCGTCTGGTCCCAGAGGTGCAGCAGCTCGGTCGACATGATCGCCCTGGTCTGCACGTCGAGCGCGCTGAACGGCTCGTCCATGAGCAGGATGCGCGGCTGGTTGACGAGCGTCTGGGCCAGCGCGACGCGCTTGCGCATGCCGCCCGAGAGCTGGTGCGGGTAGCGGTCCTCGAAGCCGGAGAGCCCGACGCGGCGCAGCCAGTCGCGGGCGAGCCCGGTGGCCTCGGCGCGGGGCGCTCCGCGGTAGAGGGGTCCGGCCGCGACGTTGTCGAGGACCGTGCGCCACGGGAAGACGGCGTCCTGCTGGAAGACGAAACCGGTGCCGGTGTCGATGCCCCGGACCGGCTCGCCGTGGACGACGGCCTCACCTCGGGTGGGACGCTCCAGCCCGGAGACCAGGGTCAAGGTGGTGGACTTGCCGCAGCCGGTCGGGCCGACGACGGCGCAGAACTGACCGTCCTCGACGGTCAGGCTGAGGTCCTCGATCGCGGTGTACGTGCCGCCCCCACTCGTGGGGAAGGTCTTGGTGACGTTTCGTAGCTCGATGGCGGCCATGGGCCGAAACCCTTTCTCCTCGTTGAGTTGCGTCACCGTAGGGGCGGGTCGGTCCGGTGCTGAAGCCTTGTGCGCCTTGGTCGTGATAGCCGCGTTAGCCGTGGTTTTGTGCGTTCTGCTCAGTCATGCTGGAGCGAGTCCCCGTGGTGTGAGGTGAGGTATGCCGAGGTTTGGCCGGACGCTGGCGTCCCGGATCCTCGTGGCCGTGCTCGGCATCGTCGTCGCGACCATGGCCGTGGGGTTCGGCTTCTACACGCGGCTGACCGGCCGGGCGGCCGACGCGCACGCGACCGACCAGGCCACGAGCATCGCCGTCACCGTCGGCCGGGTGCCCGAGGTGGCCGCCGCGGTCGCGTCGGGCGACCCGGAACACGTGCTGCCGCGGCTCGCCGAACGCATCCGTGCCGCGTCGGGGGCGTCGTACGTCGTCATCATCGACCGCCGCGGCGTGCGCTACTCCCACCCCAACCCGGCGCTCGTCGGCCGGCGCATCGAGGAGCCTGTCGTCGCCCTCGACGGCCACGTGCACACCGGGATCGACGAGGGCAGCCTCGGCCGTTCGGCCAACTCGCGGGCCCCCGTCATCGACGCGTCGGGCCGCCCCGTCGGCGAGGTGTCGGTCGGGATCCTCGAGTCCGAGGTCGGCGTCAGGGTCTCGGCCGAGGTGGCCGACATCGCGCTCTACAGCCTGGTCGCGCTCGGTCTCGGCGTCCTGGCCTCGGTCCTGCTGGCGAGGGCCATCAAGCGGGTGACCTTCGGGGTCGAGCCCGCCGAGATCGTCGCGCTCGTCCAGGAGCGCGAGGCGATGCTGCACGGCATCCGCGAGGGGGTCCTCGGGGTCGACGCCGACGGGGCGATCAACGTCCTCAACGACGAGGCGCGCCGGCTGCTCGGCATCGACACCGCCCGGCTCGGCCAGCCGGTCGAGGAGGTGCTGCCGGCGGGCCACCTGCGCCGGATCGTCACGGGGGAGGTCGAGGGCAGCGACCTCGTCGCCGTCACCGACCAGAACCTGCTCGTCCTCAACCGGATGCCGGTCATCGTCGGCGGTCGCAACGCCGGCTGGGTCGTGACGATCCGCGACCGCACCGAGCTGGAAGCCCTTCTGCGCCAGCTGGACTCGGTCGAGAGCCTGACGACCGCCCTGCGTGCGCAGGAGCATGAGTTCTCCAACCGGCTGCACGTGCTCGCCGTGCTCCTCGAGATGGGCGAGGTCGAGGAGGCCACCCGGTACAGCCAGCAGCTCTGGCAGGAGACCTCGCTCGCCAGCGAGGAGATCCGGTCGCAGGTGGCGGCACCGGTCGTCGCCGCCCTCCTGCTCGCCAAGACGACGGTGGCCGCCGAACGCGACGTGCTCGTGCACCTGGACCCGACCAGCCGCCTCGAGGCCCACGACGTCGACGGCCTGCCGGTCGCGACGGTGCTCGGCAACCTCGTCGACAACGCGGTGGACGCCGTCGCCGACGACCCGCGCACGAGCGGGCGGCACCCGCGCGGTGACGTGACGGTGCGCCTCCTGCGCCGGGACGGACACCTGCACCTGTCGGTCCTCGACACGGGCCCGGGGATCCCTGCGGACCGCCTCGCCGACGTCTTCGTCGACGGGTACTCGACGAAGGACCCCCGGGGCGGGATGCGTCGCGGCGTCGGGCTGGCGCTCGTGCACCGCCTCGTCACGCGCGCGGGTGGCACGATCACCGCGTCCTCGCCGGGCGGAGCCCGGTTCGAGGTCACCCTGCCCGTCCGGGTGCGGGAGGGGGCCGCGTGATCAGCGTCCTCGTCGTCGACGACGACTACCACGTCGCCCATGCCCACGCGCTCGCCATCGGACGGGTCGAGGGCTTCCGCGTCGTCGGTGAGGCCCACACCGGGACCGAGGCCGAGCGGCTCGTCGGCGAGACCGAGCCGGACCTCGTCCTCCTCGACATGTACCTGCCCGACTTCACGGGCCTGGAGCTCGTCCGGCGGCTCGCGGCCGCCGGGCGCCCGGTGCCCGACTTCCTCCTCGTCACGGCGGCCCGCGACCTGGAGTCCGTGCGCACGGCGATGCAGCTCGGCGCGTTCTACTACCTCGTCAAGCCCTTCACGTTCGCGGCCCTGCGCGAGCAGCTCGAGGCCTACCGCGCGTGGGCCGAGCGGCTCGAGCGAGCCCCCGCGGGCGAGGGCGGCGTCGACCAGGACGTCGTCGACGCGCTCTACGGCCTGCGGGGCACCCCGCCCCGCAAGGCCGCGACGGTGCGCGGGCTGCAGCCGACGATGGCACGTGTGCTCGAGATCGTCACCGCCGCACCGGCGCCGGTGGGGGCCGCCGAAGTGGCGCAGATCCTCGGTGCGAGCCGCCCCACCGCGCAGCGCTACCTGGCCACGCTCGTCAAGAAGCAGCTCCTCGACCTCGACCTGTCCTACGGCGCGACCGGGCGGCCCGAGCACCGCTACCTGCCCCGGCGCCGCTGACCCGGGCTCCGCCCGGCGTCAGGGCGTGTCGTCCTCGCTGACACCGATGCGGATCCGGCCCTTGCCGGTGCAGTCGTCCTGGTGGACGAGGGCGTCCTTGCGGGCCTTGTCCCGCGCGCGCCGGGCCGGGCCCGTCCAGTCGCAGCTCTTGCAGTAGCCGAACGCGAAGGCGCCGTCCTCGTGCGCACCGAAGGCCTCGACCTTCCGGAGGGTGGCGCGATGCTCCTCGCCCTCCTCGTCGCGGACGGTCAGCTCTCGTCCGTCGCGAGCGAGGAAGCGGAGTCCGCGTTTGCGCGCCATGGGGCCATGATGCACGGCACCGCCGCCGTGTGCCGAGCCGGGCTCCCCGACCGTCCGCACGGTCGGATCGGGTCGTTCTCTCCATACACGCGGCGTATGCACGCTTTGTCGGCTGCGGCACGTTACGCGCGAATCCTCCTGTCAATTCTCGGAATTCAGCTTGGGAATTTCGTGAAAGCCCAAGCGCTCGGAGCTGCGGTCGTAACCTGAGTCTCGCTGGACCAGCCGGATGAACGGCCCGGGGGCATCGGGTGGCCGACCAGCCAACAGACGCTGGACGTCAGGGGCGCACCGGGGGGCGCGAGTCAGCACAGCCTAGAGGGGGGCGATTCGGACATGGAGTACAGCACTCCGACACAGATCGGACGAGGGTGGGCCGGGCCGGACACCGACCCGGTCCGGGGCCTGCTGCACGACCTGCGCGAGCCGCTGGCAGCGATCCTGCTGCTGTCGACCTCGGGCCGCGGGGACGTGCAGGAACGCCTCGGCCACATCTACGAACAGGCCGCCTGGCTGTCCGAGCTCGTCGCGTCGAGCCTGGACGGCGCGGCCGGTGACGACCCCCAGGTCGTCGACGCCGGCTCGATCGCCCACGAGGTGGCCGACCGGGCCCGCATGACGACGACGGCGACGATCGACGTCGAGGTCGTCGGCGAGGGCCTCGTGCTCGCCCGCCCGGTCGCGCTCGCCCGAGCGCTCGGGTGCGTCGTCGACAACGCGGTGCGCGCGGCGGGACCGTCGGGCCACGTGCGCGTCGAGGTCGGCGAGGGGGACGACGGCATGCACGTCCGCGTGCTCGACGACGGCCCAGGGCTGGGCCGCGTCGTGAATCGCACGTCGATCGGCCTGGCGACGACGCGGGCCATGGTCGCCGCGTGCCAGGGGACCTTCCGCCTCGCGGCGCGGCCGGACGGCGGTGCGTCGGCCGACATCGCGCTGCGCCGCGGCAGCCACGCGCTGGCCTCCTGAGGGCGGCGCCGGTCATGAAGCTGGTCGTCTGCGACGATCACCGGCTCATCCTCGACACCCTCGGCGCGGCCCTGTCCGACCTCGGCTACGACGTCACGACGGCCCACGGTCCCGCCGAGGCGCTCCAGGCGGTCGCCGAGGTCCAGCCCGAGGTCTGCCTCCTCGACGTCAACTTCCCCGACGGGTCGGGTCTGGACGCCATCGCGAAGATCCGGGCGGAGTCGCCGGGCACCAAGGTCGTCATGTTCTCGGCCGACGCCTCGGACGTCTCGGTGCGGCGAGCCATCGCCATGGGCGCCTCCGGTTTCGTGCGCAAGGACCGCGGGCTGCCACAGCTCGTCGAGGCCATCGGCCTGGCCGTCAGCGGCCACCTGGCGGTCGAGCCGCGGATCCTGCAGAGCGCCATGCGTTCCGGGGACCCCCAGGAGAGCCCGACGTGGGTGCTGTCGTTCCTCACCGAACGGGAGTGGCAGGTGCTGCGGTGCATCACCGACGGGCTCGGGACCGACGAGATCGCCTCCGCGCTCGACGTGCGCCGGAGCACGGCGCGCACCCACGTGCAGAACGTGCTGACGAAGATCGGCGTCCACTCACGCCTGCAGGCCGTTGCCCTCGTCGCCGCCCACGCGGACGAGATCGAGTGGCCGGCGCACGTGCGCCCCGCCTGACGCGCGTCGCCGACGCCCGAGCCCCCGGGGTCATCCGTTTGACGTAGTGCGCAGTCGTGCCCGCGTCGGGTCCGCATCGATGCGCAGGGAGGGACCCTCGTGGACATGGAACAGGACGTCCGAGTGGTCATGGTGGACGTGCGTCAGGGCTTCCTCGACGCCGTCGCCCTGGTGCTGGCCGAGCACCGCACGCTCCGTCTCGTCGGCAGTGCCCGGACCATCCCGGAGGCGCTCGCGCACGACCTCGCCGCCCGCTGCGACGTCGTCGCCGTCGCCATCGACGACCTGGCCGACGTGTGCAACCTCCAGCGGCTCTGCATCGAGTGCCCCTCGCTCGGCGTCGTGGTCCTGTCCCCGGCCGGCGGCGAGGTGCATCTGCCCGACGCGCTGGCGTGGGGCGTCCGGGGCTGGGTCTCGCGCCAGGACGGCGTCAACGAGCTCCTCGACGCGCTCATCGACGTGGCTGCGGGCGAGGCGCACCTGCCGGCCGAACCGCTGCACGCGATGTTCGCCGCCGCACTGCGCGAGCGACCCGACGCCGTGCTGCCGGACTCCCGTCCGCTGACCGAGCGCGAGTCGGCAGTCCTCGACTGCCTGGCCGCCGGCATGACCCGGCACGACATCGGCATCGCGCTCGACCTGTCCGACAACACGGTCCGGACCTACGTGCGGCGCATCCTGCGCAAGCTGCACGTCCACTCCGCCTCCGCCGCGGTGGCGCTGACCCGGAGCGAGGTGCAGGTCCATGGTTGAGATCGCCCGCCGTCCCCGGGCACTGACGCGCCCCGGCACCCGGAACGCGCCGGGCGCCGTCGCCCCCGCGCCGACGCCGGCGCTCACCGCGGCCGCGCCCGTGGCGCCCACCGCCACCGAGCCGCACGTCGTGCCGTTCACCCGCACGCGGATCTGCCCGGAGGCGCGCCAGGCCGTCGCGGAGGTGCTCGAGTCGGGATGGGTCACCTCGGGGCAGCAGGTCGTCGAGTTCGAGGCGGAGCTCGCGGCCTACGTCGGCGCCGAGCACGGCATCGCCGTCAGCTCGTGCACCGCGGCCATCGAGCTGGCCCTGCGGGCGCTGGAGCTGCCGCCCGGCTCGAAGGTCCTCATGTCGACGGTGACGTTCTGCGGCGCTGCGGCCGCCATCCGGCACGCGGGACACGTCCCGGTCCTCGCCGACGTCGACCCCGTCACGGCGATGCCCTCGCCCGAGACCGCGGCGGCCGCCGCGCACGGCGCCGGCGGCGTCGACGCGCTCGTCGTCGTCCACCTCGCCGGGCTGCCGACCGACGTCCGCGCGCTCGCCGCCGCGGCCGGCGTCGACCTCGACCGCGTCGTCGAGGACGCCGCGCACGCCCTCGGCACCGTCGTCGGCGACGAGCCCGTCGGGACGATCTCGCGGGCGACGTGCTTCAGCTTCTACGCGACGAAGAACCTGGCCATCGGCGAGGGCGGCATGGTCACGACCGACGACCCCGAGCTCGCCGACCGCATCCGGCGGACCCGGCTGCACGGCATGTCGGCCGACGCATGGCGCCGCTACCTGCCCGGCGGCGGCTGGCGCTACGACGTCGCCCTCGACGGCCTCAAGGCGAACATGACCGACGTCCAGGCCGCGATCGGCCGGGCCCAGCTGCGCCGGTTCGACCGCGACCAGGCCCGCCGCGCCGAGGTCGCCGCGCGTTACGACGAGGGGCTGGCCGGCATCCCCGGCCTGCGACGCCCGCCGCGCCCCCTCGAGGGCCGCCACGCCTGGCACCTCTACCCGGTGCGCGTGGAGCCGGCCTACGGGATGAGCCGCGACGCGCTCGTCGACGCGCTGCGCGCGCAGGGCGTCTGCACGTCGGTGCACTTCATCCCGCTGCACCGGCTGACGTGGTACCGGGACCACTGCATCGTCCCCGCCGAGGGACTGCCCGGTGCCGACCGGGTCTTCGACCGCATCCTCTCGCTACCGATGGACGCGGTCATCACCGACGCGGAGATCGACCAGGTCTGCGCGGCGCTTGCTGAGACTGCACGAAGGGGAGCGACAGGGTGAGCACGACACTGAGCTACGGATGGAATCCCTCGGACATCGGCTTCGTGCCGACGCTGCAGAAGGGGCTGCGGACGCTGATCGTCGGCGCCGGCGAGGCCGGCCGGGCCCTGGCCCGCGACCTCGAGAGGGTGCGCGACTTCGGCCTCGCGCCGATCGGCTTCCTCGACGACGACACGAGCAAGCGCGTCGTGCGGCGGCTGCCGGTCCTCGGCACGCTGTCCGACCTGCTGTCGGTCGTGACGGTGCAGCGGGTCGACGTCGTGCTCCTCGCGATCCCCGGGCTGCCGGCCGACCAGGTGCGCATGCTCGCGACGACCGCGGCACGCGTCGGCGCCAGCGTGCGTCACCTGCCCTCGTTCGTCTCGATGCTCCAGCGCGACGTCGTGGGCACGGACCTGCGCTCGCTCGAGGTCGGCGCCCTCATCGGGCGCCCGGAGATGCACGTCGTCTCGCCCGAGGTGCGGGCCACGATCAGCGGCGCGACCGTGCTCGTCACCGGCGCCGGCGGCTCGATCGGCAGCGAGCTGTGCCGCCAGGTCAACGGGTTCGGACCCGAACGCCTCGTCATGCTCGACCACGACGAGTCGAACCTGCACCGCCTGCAGCTCGAGCTGACCGGGGAGGGGCTGCTCGACACCGACGACGTCGTCGTCGCCGACATCCGCGACGCCCGCCGGATGCGCCAGATCATCGCCGACGTCCGGCCGGACGTCGTCTTCCACGCGGCGGCCCTCAAGCACCTGCCGATGCTCGAGCGGCACCCCTGCGAGGGCGTCAAGTCCAACGTGGCCGGAACCCTCAACGTCGTGCGGGCCGCCGTCGAGCACGGCGTCGGCCGGTTCATCCTCATCTCGACCGACAAGGCCGCGGACCCGACCTCGGTGCTCGGCGCGACGAAGCAGCTCGCCGAGCGGGTCACGCGGCACGCGTCGCGAAACTCGCGCGGGACGATCGTGTCGGCGGTGCGGTTCGGCAACGTCCTCGGCAGTCGGGGATCCCTGCTGCACGTGCTCGCCGAGCAGCTCCGCAACGACGAGCCGTTCACGGTCACCGACCCGGACGTCACCCGGTTCTTCATGACGATCGAGGAGGCCGTGGGCCTCGTCCTCGAGGCGGCGCACCTGGCCCGCGGCGGCGAGACGTTCGTCCTCGACATGGGCCAGCCGGTGCGCATCGTCGACCTGGTCCAGAGCTACTCGCGTCAGCTGGGGCTGCCCGAGCCCGACATCCGCTACACCGGGCTGCGGCCGGGGGAGAAGCTGCACGAGGCGCTCTTCTCCGAGGAGGAGGAACGGACCCAGACGGCGCACCCGCGGATCTTCAGCACGTCGCCCGACGCCCTCGACCCGGACTTCGACGACCACCTCGAGGCCCTCTTCGACGCGGCGGCGCGCAACGCCGTCGACGAGGTCAAGACGATCCTCGAGCTGCTCCTGCGCAACTACGTCCCGTCGCGCGACGACCGGCGTCTGGTCGCTGCGGTCCCGTACCCCGACGACTACTGAACCGACCCACCCACCGGCCACCTCACCGGCCACCCACCGGCCACCTCACCGGCCCACCTCACCGGCCCACGTCACCCCGCCCACCTCACCGACGCACCCACCGACCGACCACACGACCAGGACAAGGGGACACTCGTGGACCTCACCGTCATCGCCGGGACCGGAGCCGAGCGCCCGGCACCGGGCGCGACCAGCCCGACGACCTCCGGACCGGCCCCCGGGCCGGGACGGACCGCCACCGTCATCGAGGGACCGGGCCTGCGCGCCGACGAGGCGGTACTGCGCTCCTTCGAGATGGGGGCGGCCGGCCTCGACCTCGCGGCGCCGCCCGTCGTGCTGCCGGACTTCCACCACAAGCGGAAGATGGAGATGCCCTCGAGCATCGCCGTCGCGACGCGCGGCACGATCCGCCCGACGTTCACCAGCTCGTCGGTCAACTGCGGCATGGCACTCATCGCGCTCGGCACCGACAAGCCGGCCGACCACGCGGTCGACGCGTTCTACCGGGCCGTCCGGGAGAAGTACCCCTACCCGACCCGCGGGGCGCGCGAGCTGACGGCCGGCGAGGTCGTGGCCGCAGCCACCGAGGGAGCGCAGTTCGCGGCCGAGCGGTGGGGCGTCGAGGCCGAGGAGCTCGAGCGGATCGAGGAGTGCGGGCGGGTCGACCTCGAGCCGTGGGGCGGCGCCGCGCGGCTGCGCAAGGAGATCCCGGCCCTGACGTGGCAGCTGGCGCGGCTGCGGTTCGGCACGGTGGGCCCGACGAACCACTTCGTCGAGCTCCAGCAGGTCGAGGAGATCCTCGACCCGGAGGCGGCCGAGCTGCTCGGGATCCGGCAGGGACAGGTGACGCTCCAGTACCACGCCGGCGGCGGCGTCCTCACCGGTGAGATCGGGCACCTGTTCCAGCGGCGCAAGGACACGGCACGCGCCATGAAGGCCGTCATGGCGGTGCAGAAGCCGCTCTACCACCTGGCGACGGCGCGTTCGGCCGCCCAGCTGCGCGAGCGGATGCGGCTCTACTTCGCGAAGGGCTGTGCGCCGGTCGACCTCGACAGCGACGAGGGCCAGCGGCTCATGCTCGCCAACGCGTCGGCGATGAACTACGGCTACGCGTTCCGGGTGGCGACCTACGCGGCGCTGCGCCGCATCGCCCTCGACACCTTCGGCGGCGAGCCGGGACGCCTCGTCGTCGACTCGCCGCACAACTCGATCTACGAGGAGTCCGTCGGGGGGCAGCGCGCCGTCGTGCACCGGCACAACTCGTGCCGCGCCTTCCCGGCCGACCGGATGCCCGAGGGGTCGGTCTTCGCGACGACGGGCCAGGCGGTCCTGCTGCCCGGCACGCACCGCACCTCCTCCTACCTCGCCGTCGCCGGTGAGCGCAGCAGTGACAGCCTCCACTCCGCGTGCCACGGTGCGGGGACCGTCATCGAGCAGTTCGAGAAGGACGGACGCTCGACGCTCGACCCCGGGGGCCGCTCGACCCGCCGCTACCGGTACAGCGACGAGGCACCGACATCGGCACCGCACCTCGACGACCACGGCGTCAACGCCGCCATGTCGGTCCTGACCCGCCACCGCATCGTGCGGCCGGTGGCGCGGATGCGCCCCTTCGCCGTCCTGCACTGACCGACCAGCGAGATGACCACCGAGAAGACCACCGCGAAGACCACCGAGAAGACGACCTGACTCCGGTGCCGGGACGCCCTGCGGCGCACCCCGGCCCCAGAGGCCGCGACCGGGACGCCGTCCACCCTCCAACACTCCCCCCGGGGAGACGTCGTCCCGGCCGCCCACGGCGCGGCCCGAGCACCCCCCCGCTCGGGCCGCGCCGGTCTGCTGCTCGGCGCCGGCCGCCGGCCGTCCGAGACCCCGGGGGTCGGCCGTTTGACGTAGCCGGGGGTCCGCTGCGGGAGCGATGTGGGGGCTCGCGGGCCGTCCTACGGTCGAACGGAGCCGCGCAGCAGCACTGCCCGGCAAACCACCGGATCCGGGGGGGATCATGACGATCGACGAGGCATTCGGCCGGGTCATCCGCGGCCACTGGCTGGTCATCCTGTTGTGCGTGCTCGTTCCGTTCGGGGCGGCCTGGTACATCGGCCGCAGCCAGCCCAACGAGTACGAGGCCGTGGCCCGGATCCAGATGGGCAGCGACCTCGCCGCGTCGAACGTGCAGGCCGACGCCACGAGCCAGCGCGTCCTCGGCATCGCGACGAGCCCGGGCGTCGTGCGCGTGGCGCTCGACAAGGGAGGCCTGCAGACCGACATCGCGGCGTTCGCCGCCAACAACATCGACGTCCGGCGCGTCGGCGTGTCGCCGGTCATGGAGATCGCGGTCACCGACACCTCGCCGCACCGCGCGGCCGTCATCGCGACGTCGCTGACCCAGGACGTCATCGAGTTCACGAACGTCGGCGACCAGCCGGCCATCGTCAAGCGACGCAGCGAGGTGCAGCACCAGCTCGACGTCCTCGGCCGCCAGCGCGACCAGCTCGTCAAGCGCCTCGCCAGGGCCGCGCCGGGCGACGTCCTCGCGATCCAGGCGCAGCTGAGCGCCCTGACGACGAGCCAGGCCGAGCTCGAGCGGCAGCTGTCCGACCTCGACCTCGCGACGGTGTCGACATCCCGGGCCGTGCTGCTCGACCCGGTCCGGGAGCCGACGATCCCGCTGCCCGCGCACATCTACCAGCGGGCCATCCTCATCGCCCTGCTCGGTGCGCTCTTCGGCGTCGGACTCGCCGCGGTGCTCGAGGCGTTCCGGCCGCGGCTGCCCACCCCGCGCGCCGTGGCACGCACGCTCGGCGTCCCGCACATCGGGTACCTGCCGCACCGCGACCTGTCGCCCGGCACGCTCGGGGCGGCCGGCCCGGTCGCCGACCGGCTCGCGCTGCTGGCCCGGCGCTACGACGCGACCCAGCTGCTCCTCGTCCTCGTCGACGCCCGGGAGGAGGCGTGGGCGCGGTCCCTCGCGCCGCTCCTCGGCCCGACCGACGGCCGCACGGACCACCGGCTCCCGGTGTCGGTCCTCGGCCGCGAGTGGACCGACCCGGGCGAGCGTCCGGTCCTCGTCGTGCTCTCGCCCGACCAGGTGTCCTCCGGGGCGCTGGACCGGACACGGGCCATGGTCGAGGCGCTCGGGTGGCCCGTCGTCGGCCTGGTCAGCTATCCGCACGGCCACCGGCACCACTGGCTCCCGCGCCCCACCGGCGGCGCCCACGAGGTCGTCCAGGCCGAGTCGCCGACGGCCGCGACCAGGCCGACGGCGTCCCTCGACCCGGCGTCCTCCCCCGGGGAGGGCGACGTGGACGAGCCGACGTCCGTCTGGGAGTCCCCGTGGGACCGGGAGCCGACGGCCGCGGCGGACCGGGGCGACGACTCACGGGGCGTGACCAGGCCGGCATCGCGCGGTGACACGACGGCCGGGCCCGCGACCTCGAACGGCACCGGCGACCGCGCGTCGCAGGAGGTGCTGCACGGATGAGCGTCTGGCTGCGCACGGCGGGGCTCGCCGTGCAGGTCGACGGCGACGAGCCGTGGACCGAGCTCGTGCGCGAGTCGTGCGCGGGACAGGAGCTGGAAGAGCCGCCGGTGACCCCGGACGTCCACGTCATGGTGACCCGTGACGCCGACGTCGGGCCGGGCAGCGGCCACCGGCTCGTGACCCGCGGCGCGTGGAGCGACGGGCGCGAGGTCGTCCTCGCCGACGCGTGCTCGAGCGGCCTCGACGTGGCCGTCCGCCCGTCCGCCGTACGGCTCGAGGTGCTCGTCCGGCCGCACCGTGGCTGGCGGCACCGCGCCCTCGGGATGGCGGCGCCCGACCGCCAGGTCCTCCTGCAGCGAGCCGTCCTCGTGCAGTACCCGGCCCTGTGGTGGGCCGGTACGAGGGGCCACGTGCCGATGCACGTGTCGGCCGCCTCCGTCGACGGGTACGCCGTCGTCCTCGCGGGGCCGGGCGGCGTCGGCAAGTCGACGCTCGTCGCGACGCTCGACGGACCCACCGAGGCGCCGGTGAGCGACAACCTGTGCGTCAGCGACGGCCGCGTCGTGCACGGTCTTCTCGAGCCCACCCGCGCCGAGGGCGGGACGGGCCGGCGGATGCCTCACGGGCGCCGCGAGTCCGGCTGGGCGCGCCGCGTCGAGTCGGTCCGGCCCGACGCCGTGCTCGTCCTGAGCCGGGGGGAGCGCGACGAGGTGACGCTCACGCGCACCGACCCCGACGCGGCGGCCCGCGAGCTGACGGGCGGCACGTACGCCGCGGGTGAGCTGCGCCGCTACTGGGCGTACGCGGCCACGCTCGCCCTCGGGACCGGGCGCGGTCCGGCCCACCCGCCGGTGGCCGACGTCGCCGACGCGCTGGCCACGAGCGTCCCCGTCCTCGACGTGCACCTGCCCCGCTCGCCCGGCACGACCCTGCGCGACCTCGTCGGGCGGGCCCGGGCACTGGCCCGTCCGGAGGAGGTGGGTCGGTCATGACGACCCGCGTCATGCACATCGTGACCCGTTGCGTCGCGGGCGCAGGCGGCGTCGCCGTGCGCGGTGCCACGGCGCTCGACCCGACCCGCTACGACAGCGTGCTCGTCACCGGCACCCGCGAGGGCGCGCTGCTCGACCGGGCCCGCGCGGGCGGCGTCGAGGTGGTCGTCGTGCCCGAGCTCGTCTCGCCGATCCGGCCGCGGGAGGACGCCGCGGCCTGGGCCCGGCTGCTCGACCTCGTCCACGCCCGTCGGCCCGACGTCGTGCACACGCACAGCGCCAAGGCCGGTGCCCTCGGCCGGATGGCGGCCTACCGCAACGGGGTCCCGCTCATCGTCCACACGATGCACGGCTTCCCCTTCCACGAGTTCCAGAACCCGGCGGTGCGCACGGCGTACATCGGCATCGAGCGGCGCCTCTCGCGGGTCACCGACGCCTACCTCGCCGTCGGCACCGGCGTCGCCGTGGAGGCGCTCCGGCGCGGCCTCGCCCGGCCCGACCAGCTGCACACCGTCGGCCCCGCGGTCGACGAGCCCAGCGTCCGCCTCGACCCGGCGACCCGCGCCCGGGCGCGCGCCCTGCTCGGGCTGCCGGACGACGTCCCGGTCCTCGGCACCGTCGGCCGCCTCGACTTCCAGAAGGCACCGGAGATCATGCTCCAGGCGCTGCGCCGGATGCGGACGCCCGCGGTGCTGGTCTGGGCCGGTGACGGCGAGCTGGCCGAGCGGACGCGGCGCGACGTGCACCGGCTCGGGCTCGACGGCCGGGTCCGGCTGCTCGGCAACCGCTCCGACGTCGCGGCCCTGCTGCCGGCCTTCGACGTGTTCGCCATGGCCAGCCGCTACGAGGGCCTGCCGTGCGTCGTCGTCGAGGCCCAGCAGTGCGGCATCCCCGTCGTCGCGACGGCGGTCAACGCCGTGCCCGACGTCGTCATCCCCGGCGAGACCGGCCTCCTCGTGCCGCCGGGGCGCGCCGACCTGCTCGCCGCAGCCGTCGACCACGCCTTCGCCCACCCGGACGAGGCCCACCTGTGGGCGGTCCGGGCGCGCGAGCACCTCGGGGACCGGTACGACCAGACGACCGCCGGTGAGGTCCTCGACCGGATCTACTCGCAGGGACCGACGCAGCCGCGACGCCAGCTGGTCGGCGCCGGGCCCGGGGTGACGCTCGGGTCGTCGCTGGGTGCGGCGCTGGGTGCGTGGAGGACGTCATGACGGTCGCTCCTTCCCCCGTCGTGGCCTCGGTAACGCCGTCCGTCCCGGCGCCCGCGGCCGTGCTCGTGCCCTCGGGGGCGCCGGTGGTGTGGCCCTCGGTCCGGGCCGACGCCGAACGGGCACGGGTCCTGCCGGCCGGTTCACCGGTGGCCCTGGCCGACCGGCGCGCCGGCGGCCGAGGGCGCCTCCGGCGGGCCGCAGGTCGGCTCGGCATCGAGGTGCAGGCTGAGTACGTCGTGCTGCCGTCGTGGGGATCGGCGACGTTCGTGGCCGCCGACGACCCCGACGCGGTCACGTGGCTGCTCGCGACCTTCCTCACGACGCCGCCCCGCGTCGTCCGGGGCCGTCTCGTCCTCGAGGTGGTGCGCCGCCTCGTCGACGCGACGACACGGACGAGGGCCGGCGCCGCGTTGGTCCGGCTGGTCCTCGGCGCGCTCGTGCCCGGGCGTCTTGTCGTCGGGGTGCGCCGATGACCGACATGCTGGCCCCGGACACCGTCCCGGCCGAGGCCGGTGACCTGCTGCGCGCCGCACTGCGCGAGCACGCGGGGGCGGGCACGCCGCGCCTCGTCGTCGTCGGCCTGTCCAAGGACGAGAACCCGAAGGCGACGATCCTCGTCTTCGACCGCGGGCAGCCGCGACCCCGGCTCGTCGCCAAGGTCGCCCTCACCGCGGTCGCCGCGGGGTCCGTCGTCGCCGAGGCCGCCGCGCTGCGAGCCGTCGGCGACCTCGACCCGCGCCTCGTCGGCGGGACGGTGCCGCGGCTCGTCGACATCCGGCGCGACCGCGGTGGGGCCGTGCTCGTCACCGAGGCGGTGCCGGGCACGCCCATGTCGGTCGACTACCACCGGTGGCGCGGCACGACACGTCCGGACGTCGTCCGGGCCGACCTCGCCGGCGCCGCGGCCTGGCTGCGCGACCTGTCGGACGCCGTCGGCCCCCAGGAGGTCGCCGCGTCACCGGGCGGCTGGCCCGGGATCGCCAAGCGCCTGCGGGCGCGGTGGCCGGCCGACGGGGTGGCACGCGCCGTCGCCGACGGCGTCGCCACGACGCTGCCCGGCCTGCGGCTGCCCGCCACCGGGCCGTGGTCGGTCGTCCACGGCGACTTCTGGGCCGGCAACGTGCTGCGCACCGACCGGCGCGTGACTGGCGTCGTCGACTGGGAGCACGCCGTGGTCGGCGGGGACCCGCTGCGTGACCTGACCCGCTTCGTCCTGTCGTACGTGCTGTACCTCGACCGGCACACGCGCAGCGGCCGCGCCGTCCGGGGCCACCCCGGCCTCGTCGCCGGGGCGTGGGGCGAGCCGCTGCGCTACCTGGCCGCCGGCTCCGGCTGGCTGCCCGAGCTGGTCCGCGAGGTCCTCGCCGAGCACCTCGAGCGCACCGGACGCGACCCGGACCGCTGGCGCGACGTCCTCGCCGTCGGCACCGCGGAGGTCGCGGCGCTGGCGGACGAGGCCACCTTCGCCCGGCAGCACCTCCTTCTCGCAGCGGAGCTGTTCCGATGCTGACGCCCGGGGGACCGGGTGCCCTCGCCCCGTCCGCGAACACTGCCGCGAACACTGCCGCGAACACGGGCGCGACAGGCTCGGGACGGCAGGAGGGACGCGGTCCCCGCCGGGTGGCGGTCGCCCTCGCGTTCTCCGTCTGCGTCATGCCGCTGCTCATCCCGAGCGGGCCGGGCAACACGGGTCTGGCCGACGTCGGCATCCTCGCCGTCGTCATCACGGTCGCGGCGTGGCTGCGCACCAAGCTCGTCCCCGTCCGGGTCCCGTACCTCCTGCCGGTCGCCATCCTCATGCTGGGCGGCTCGGTCGCGGCCTACCACGTCGAGGCCGAGAGCGCGCTGCTCCCGGTGGTCCAGGACGGCTTCCTGCTCGTCTGGAGCGCCGCCATCGCCAACGCGGTCCGGCAGTACCGCTGGCTGCTCGGCGTCGTCCTGCGCGCCTGGGTGTGGTCGGGCATCGCCTGGGCCGTCGTGCTCTGCGTCGGGCGGATCGCCGGCATCAGCTGGATGGCGGGCCTCAGCGCCAGGGACGGTGGACGGGCCTCGCTGACCTTCGCCGACCCGAACCTATGCGCGAACTACTTCCTCATCTGCCTCGCGCTCACGCTCGCGACGTCCGTGGTGCGCCGGCGACTGTCGCGCGTCCTCGCGACGGCCACGATCCTGCTCGCCATCGTCTTCACCGGCTCCAACGGCGCTGCCGTCGGGCTCGGCGCCATGGTCGTGGTGACGCTGCTCGTCGGGCTCGTCAAGCGACGCGGGGTCATCGTCGCGGTCGCGGTGGCCTGCCTCGGTGCCGGCACCCTCGCGGTCGGCGCACCGCACGTCGACCTCAACGCCATCGGCCAGAAGGCCAGCGACAGCGTCCAGCTGCTGCGCGACTCGCTCGGGCGCACCGACGAGTCGAGCGGGTCACGCACCGTGCTGGCCACCGAGACGTTCGGCCTCTACCTCGAGGGCGACCTGCTCGGCGTCGGACCGGGACGCACCAAGGCGACGTTGAGCGGTCAGGCCGCGCCGTACGTCAAGGAGGCGCACAACGACTACCTCGCGACGCTCGTGGAGCGCGGCGCGATCGGCGGGCTCGGTCTCGTCGTACTGCTCGTCGTCGTCGCCTTCCGGCTCGGGCGGGTGGCCCTGTGGCCCCAGGACGAGGAGGTGCGCCGGCTCGTGCCGCGTCCCGAGGTGCTGCTCGGGCTCGGGTGCGCCCTGGTCGTCGCCGGCCTCTTCTACGAGGTGCTGCACTTCCGGCACGTGTGGGCCTTCCTCGGGCTCGTGGCCGGGATCGACCCGGGCAGGCCGGGTGCCCGCCCCTTCGCCCGGACGCCGGTGGGGAGCTCCTCATGACGTGGGCACGAGTGCTCGAGCGGTCCCGTCCGCGGCTGCGCGGCGCGACGGCGCGGTCGGTCGTCGGCAACGTCGGCGCCCGGCTCGTCGCGCTCGTGTCCATCGCGCTCGTCACCGTCCTCGTCGCCCGCACCGGCGGGGCCGACGACGTCGGCGTCCTCGCGCTGATGCGCGTCCTGCCCGGCCTCGTCGGGGTCGTGGCCGCCTGCGGGCTGCCCGGAGCCATGGGGTACTTCGTCGCCGGTCCCGACGCGCGGCACGCCGGCCTGTGGCCGACGGTGCTCGTCACGATGGCGGCCGGCGGGCTCCTCGGCACCGCGGCGTGGCTCGTCCTCACGCCGGTGGTGCACGACCGGCTCATGACGACGACGACGACGTCCGTCGTCGTCGCCACCGGGCTCACCGTGGCGACGCAGCTTCCCGTCGCCGTCGGCAAGTCGTGCCTGCAGGCCCTCGGCGACGCCCGGGGGTCCAACATCGTCACGGCCGCCGAGGAGGCCGTCTTCGTCCCGGCGTTCGTGCTGCTCTGGGCGCTCGGCCTGCGCGGCGGGTGGCTGCTCGTGGCGGCGCTCCTGCTCGCCGACGTCCTCGTCGCGGTGCACGCGTGGGTGCGGATCGCCAAACGGGTCCACGAGCGTGGCGGACGGCTGGCGGGACGGCCCGACCTCGCCCTGGCCCGCCGGATGGCGGCCTTCGGTGGGCGCAGCCAGGTCGGGGGCATCCTCAACCTGCTCAACCTGCGCCTCGACGTCGTCGTCCTCGGCGCGCTGACGGGTCCGGCGCAGGTCGGCGTCTACGTCGTCGCCTCGAAGTACGCCGAGCTGCTCCGCCTCCCGGGGCTCGCACTGACGTGGGTGACCTACCCGAAGTTCGCCGGGCGGGAGGGCTCGGCCCGCCACCCGGAGTGGCTGCGGGTGGGCCGGCTCCTCGCGCTGGGGGCGGCCGCGGCCGTCGTCGTCGCCGCCAGCGCCACGGTGGTGCTGCCCCTCGTCTACGGGGAGGCGTTCCGTGATGCCGTCTGGCCGGCAGTGTGGATCTCGCTCGGCCTCGTCGTCGAGCCTGCCGCCGGGGTCGCGTCGGGCTACCTGCTCGGGTGCGGCCGGCCCGGGCTCAACTCGCTCATCCTCGGCGGCGGCTTCCTCGTGACGCTCGTGCTCGACGTGCTCCTCATCCCGCGGTACGGCTCGCTCGGGGCCGCGTGGGCCAGCGCCGCCGCCTACCTCGTCACCGACGTGCTGCTCGTGCAGGCGTGGCGACGGGTCGCCGGGAGGGTGGCATGAGACGACGCCGCCCAACCCTGACCGCCGCCTGCCTCGCCCTGGTCCTGCTCGCCGGCGGTTCCGCGTGCTCGGGCGACTCGGGCCGGACACCGCCGCGCTCGGCCACGACGACGCTGCGGCCGCAGTACGTCGCGCTCGCCGAGGCCGTCGCGTCGCACGGTGCCAAGGCGTGGGTCGAGGCCGACCTCGTCAAGGCCTGGCTGGCGGGACCGGAGCGCTACGCCTCGGTCCTCGACACCGTCGTGCTGCTCGCCGACCGCCCCGGGGTGGCCGGGGTCAAGATCGCCGACGAGCTCGGCTACGAGGACGACACGGACGAGACGACCGTCCTGCCGTTCCTCACGTCGACGACGCAAGCCCTGCACAGCCGCCTCCCGGGCCGGAAGATCGTTGTCGACCTCATCGTCCCCGAGCTCGGCTGCCTCGGCTGGGCCGGGGTGTCGACGTCGGTCGTCGGCGCCGACTCGGCCGACGCCCGTCGCAAGTGCGCCCAGGGGGAGGTGCTCCGCAACCCGGCGGTCGCGCTCGCGGACATCGACCGCTACATCGCCAAGGGCGGCCTCGACGTCGTCGACCTCAGCGTCGGCCTGCGCAGCGATGCCGAGTACGCGTCGTGGGGCACGACCCGCGACGCCGCCATGGCCGCGGCGTGGGACGAGGCGTCCCGGCGCTGGGGCGGCACGGTGCGGCTGCAGGCGCGCAAGGCCCTGGCCCACCCCGGTCGCTACGAGGGCACCCGGGAGTCGGCGGAGGCCGACGCCCGCACCTACGTCGACATCCCGCTGGCGCACGGCGCCCACGCCGTCGACATCTGGACGTGGGCCCAGCCGTACAAGGACGGCATCTACACGCTCACCGACCCCCAGCTCGCGCCGAACGACCTCACGCGCGCCCTCCTCGAGCGCCGGCGTCGCGGGGCCGAGCTGTGGACCCACATGACGCCCTCGCACCTGCAGGTCGGGCTCGACACGGACGTCGCAGCGGCAGTGTCCATCTTCAGCGGCGTGCTGGTCGCGTCGGGAACGGGGTGAACCATGACGATCCACGACGCCGTCCCGGAGCGGTCCACCTCCGCCGTGGTGGGCCGGCGACCGCCTGCGCCACCCACGCCACCCACGTCGGCTGCCCGGCGGGCCGGCGGCACGGGCTCGGCCGCAGCGCAGCGGCGTCCGCGCGTCGGCGCGATCTCGTGGCAGCGGCGGACGCTCGACCTCGCCGTGGCCGTCACGGGCCTGCTCGTGCTCTCGCCGGTGCTCCTCGTGCTGGCGGTCGCCGTGCGCCTGTCGAGCCCCGGCCCGGTCATCTTCCGGCAGGTCCGGCTGACCCGAGGCCGGCAGCCGTTCACCCTGTACAAGTTCCGCACGATGCGCGTCGACACCGCCGGGCCCGAGGTCACCCGGCGCGCCGACCCGCGCGTCACCCGCCCGGGACGGCTGCTTCGGAGCACGAGCCTCGACGAGCTCCCGCAGCTGGTCAACATCCTCTGCGGACAGATGACTCTCGTGGGGCCCCGTCCGGAGACCCCGGCGCTCGCGGCGCGCTACCCGGCGGAGGTGGCCTGGGTGCTCGACGAGACGCCGGGGCTGACAGGACCCACCCAGATCACCCTGCGCGACGACGTCAGCGTCCCCCCGTCCCAGGACGGCTTCGACCCGTCCGACCCCGGCGCGGTGGAACGCTGGTACCTCGAGCAGCTGGTGCCGCGGCGCGTGGCCACGGACCTGACCTTCCTGCGCCGCCCGACCCTCCGGGCGACGCTGCGCATCATCGCCCTGACCGCCCGCTACATCGTCACCGGGCGGCGACCCGAGATCCGACCCGCCGCGTGACGAGAGGGTCGCACCGGGCGTTGAGGCACTCACCGGTGTCGAGGTCGAACTCGAAGTTGTGGGCCAGGCACCGCAGGACGCCGTCGCGGAGGACGGCCCCGTGTGCCAGGTCCTCGCCGGCGTGCGGGCAGTAGCGGCTGACCTCCCAGTCGCGCGCGCCGTCCCCGGACCGCTCGGCCAGCGTGACGGTGTCCTCGGGGTCCCGCTCGGTCTCGTAGCGCTCGACCTCGTCGAGCGCGGCGGCGTCGGCATGCTTGAGCAGGCCGACGAGGTAGTCGTTGTACCGGTCGGGGTCGCGCCAGGCCGAGATGCGCAGGGACAGGAACAGGTCCTCCCAGCGGACCCGGCCGGTGAGGACGGCGTCGAGCCAGCGCGCCTCCACCGTGATGCGGTACCCCGGGTGCGAGCTGCTCGCGGTCAGGTCGACGCGGCACCTCGACGGCCCGAGGTCGACGTCCCAGGTGCCGCCGTCCGCGCCGTTCACGACGAACCGGACGGTCATGGCGATGCGGTTGAGGAAGTAGTCGGAAAGGGTCCCGAGCTGCTCGAAGTGGGAGACGAACCGTTGGGCGAGGCCACTGCCGCAGGGCGGGTCGGGGAAGGCGGCGTAGACGGCCTCGATGTCACCGGCCCGATGCCGGGCGTAGTCGTCGAGGTACGCGTGCAGGTCGTCGGGCAGCCGGCCGTCCGCGGCGATCTCGTCTCGGTCGCCGAGGAGGCTGAAGCCCGCCCAGTGCGGGTCGGGCCGCACCTGCCCCGTCCCCACGTCGATGCGGTCCCCGGGCAGCAGCCGCACGACTCGCTGGTCGCGCAGCCGGGACCGCAGGAACGCGGCGGCCTGCGCGGTGTCCGGGAAGATGCCGGGCGGCGCGATCCGGTCGTTGTGCTGTGCGAGCGCCGGGTCGAGGAAACAGGGCGGCCCCGCGTAGGGCATGACGATCCTCGGCGGGGCCGCGCGCAGCAGGCGGCTCACCGACTTGAACTTGCCGAGGCGCTTGTCGGCGCTCATCGAGGCGACGACCTCCGGCGGGTACTCGTAGCAGATCGGGTGCCACGACGCACCGGACATCTGCACGCCCATGAGGTCGAGCGGCCGGCCGGCCTCCTCCACCACGCGCCGCAGCTGGGCCACGGTGAGGCGGGCGTCGTTGGTGTGCAGGATCGCGTGCCCGGAGGCGTGGACGAGGATCGCCGAGTCGTGGCACATCGGCGACTGCTCCTGGATGACGGTCATCCAGTCGCCGTGGTGGTTGAGCGCGAGCCGCTCCCAGCGGTCCAGCTCGATGACGACGTTGCGGATCCCGGCGGCGCGGATGCGCGAGAGCATCTCCGGCGCCGGGTAGCGCGGGATGACGATGCGCACGTTCTCGGGCAGGATCCGGAGCAGGTCGAGGTCGAGGTGGTCGAGGTGCTCGTGCGAGATCGCGACCCAGTCGGCGTCGAGCACCTCGGGCCGCAGGAGGTGCGAGTTGTCCGGGAACGGGAACCACGAACCCAGGAAGGCGCCCTGCGGCGACATCCACGGGTCGCAGAGCATGGTCAGGTGCGGCGCGTCGATGCGCAGTCCCGCGTGTCCCAGCGAAGTCAGAACCGGCGCGTTCATACCGTTATGGTCCGGCGGCGCGAGCGCCGGGTGCACCGCCGGCCGCCCGAGCCGCGCCTACATCACCTGCTGTACGCCGACCGCTCCCATGGGCCCCCCTGTGCACACCGGCTGACCGTGTACGGCGGCGGGGCGACGTGCCAGTGTGGTCGGGGAGCGAGCAGCTGCTCGCCTGCGGGGCAGGGGGTGGACGATGACACGGCAACCACCACGGGAGTACGCGCAGGTTCTCGACGCGGACGTCGGCGAGGTCGACGGGCTCCTGCAGCACGAAGGCTCCGTGGCGGTGGCGCGCCGGCTGGTCGACCTCACCGCCCGGCTCGTGCCGCACGCCGAGCACGCCGCGGTCACGGTCGTCGGCCCGGGTTCCCCGGTGCGGACGACCGCAGCCACCGGCCCGGTGGCGACCGCCGTCGACGCCCTGCAGTCCCGCACCGGCCAGGGACCCTCGCTCGAGCCCGTCGGGGCCGCGCCCGCCGTGTCGAGCGGCGACCTGTGCGTCGAGCGGCGGTGGCCCGGGTTCTCGGGGCCGTGTGCCGACGTGCTCGGCATCCGCAGCATGCTCAGCGTCCGGCTGGCCGTCCCCGACGGGCACCGCGTCGCCCTGAGCCTCTACGCCTCGGCCCCGCAGGCCTTCGACGACGGCGACCTCGGCACGGCGGCGATGCTCGCCCCGTTCCTCGCCCTGGCCCTCGGACCGAGCCAGCGCGACGGGGACGCCCTCGGCCCGATCGACGCCCTGGACGCGAGCCGGCGGATCGGGACCGCGGTCGGCATCCTCACGGCGCGGTACGCCGTGGCCGTCGACGAGGCGTTCGCGGTGTTGCGTGGGACCAGCGGGCGGCTGCGGCGACAGGTCCGGGACGTCGCCGACGACGTCGTGGCCCTCGGGGACCTGCCGGCCGGCGAGGACGAGCCGCACGCTGGAGGCGTGGTCGGGACACCGGCGCGCGGCGGGTAGACTGGTCGGAGCGACCCGCCCAGTTCTGCCTCGGGTCGCCTCTTCTCGGCCTGGTGCCCTGCGCCGGCCCGTCGATTCGCTCTTGCGCCGCGACCCTCAACGACCGAGGCCCTCGCGCCGGGCAGAACGACCCTTTGACCTTTGGAGTCCCACCGGTGTCCACTGACACGACCTTCGCCGCCCTCGGCGTGCCCACCTCCCTCGTCGCGGTCCTCGACGACCTCGGCATCACCATTCCGACCCCGATCCAGGCGGCGACGCTGCCCGACTCGGTCGCCGGACGCGACGTGCTCGGGCGCGGTCGCACCGGCTCCGGCAAGACGTACGCGTTCCTGCTGCCGGTGCTGACGCGCCTCGCGCAGTCCGGCCGCCGGCCCCAGTCCCGTCGTCCCCGGGCCCTGGTCCTGGCGCCGACGCGTGAGCTCGCGACCCAGATCGAGGCCGCCATGACCCCGCTCGCGGCGGCCCTGGGCCTCACCTCCCAGACCGTCTTCGGCGGTGTGGGCCAGAACCCGCAGGTCCAGGGACTGCGCCGGGGCGTCGACGTCGTCGTCGCCTGCCCGGGCCGCCTCGAGGACCTCATGCAGCAGGGCCACGTCTTCCTCGACGCCGTCGAGATCACCGTCCTCGACGAGGCGGACCACATGGCCGACCTCGGGTTCCTCCCCGGCGTGCGTCGCATCATGGACAAGACCGCCCGCGACGGGCAGCGCCTGCTGTTCTCCGCGACGCTCGACGGCGCGATCAACGTGCTCGTCAAGCGGTTCCTCACGAATCCCGTGACGCACGAGGCGGACTCGGCGCAGTCGCCCGTCTCGACGATGAGCCACCACGTGCTCCACGTCGACGACGGCGCGCACCTGCCGGTCATCCTCGACCTCGCTGCGGCGCCCGGCCGCAAGGTGGTGTTCACGCGCACCAAGCACCGGGCCAAGAAGCTCGCCAAGCAGCTCAACGCGTCGGGAGTTCCGGCCGTCGAGCTGCACGGCAACCTCAGCCAGGGTGCCCGCACGCGCAACATGGACGACTTCCACTCGGGCCGCGCCCAGACGCTGGTCGCGACGGACATCGCGGCCCGCGGCATCCACGTCGACGACGTCGCGCTCGTCATCCACGCCGACCCGCCGGTCGAGCACAAGGCCTACCTGCACCGTTCGGGTCGCACCGCGCGTGCGGGCAACGCCGGCACGGTCGTGACGATGATGCTCGACGAGCAGGTGCGCGACGTCCGCGACCTGACCCGCAAGGCCGGGATCAGACCGACGACGACGCGTGTCGCGCCGGGCCACCCGCTGCTCGAGCAGCTCGCGCCGGGTGCGCGGTCCTTCGCCGGAGCCCTCGTCCGGGAGGAGACGCGTCCGTCCACCGGGCGCCCCGCCCGCCAGGTGTCCGCCGACACCCCTGCCCGTGGTCGTGGCCGGGGTCGGAGTCGCGCGGCGCAGGGCTCCGGCGCGCCGGGTGGCTCGAGCCAGGGGAGTGGTCGCCCCGGAGGCCGGGGCCGCGCCGACGCCGGTCATCTGGACTCCCGGTCGGGCGGACGTCGCTCGGGCGGCCAGCCGGGCCAGCGCGGTCAGGCGGCCTCGACCGGGTCCGGTCGTTCGGGCGGATCGGGCCGGTCCGGTGGGCCGGGCCGACGAGGCGGTTCGACGACCGTCTACTCGACGAGCAGCGGCGGCAGCGCCGCCGCCTTCTCGGCCGGCACGCGGGCCGGCAGCCGCCGCTCCCGCTGAGGTCGCGCGAGGGCTGCCCGTCCGACCGGCGGTGACCGGCGGTCGAACGGGCGTCTCGCGGCTCGCCCTCGTGGAGCGGGCGTGAGCACTGGCGCGCTGCGCCGGTTGTCGCTATCGTCCATCGTGTCGAGGCAATACCCCTGTGGGTATGTGAACGGAGGAGGACCACCATGTGCCGTCCGACCGCCTGCCGCACGTGCGGCAAGACGACGTGGGCCGGCTGCGGCCAGCACGTCGACGAGGTCATGCGCACCGTTCCCGTCGGCGAGCGCTGCGGCGGTCACGAGCCGGAACGGCCGGCCCGGGCCGGCGGCTTCCTGTCGCGGCTGTTCAACCGCGCCTGAGGGCCGACGCCCGGCTCGCGCTCGTATGCCGGGTCCGGAGCCGGCCGCCGCGCCGCCGACACAAAACCCGTGGCCCGGATGCGGCGCGGCGACGAGACTGGCCCGCGTGACGAGCAGCGACGTGTGGACCGAGGAGACCGCGGCGACCTATGACGCGGACGCCGCCGACCACTTCAGCCCGGAGGTCCTGGGCCCGACGGTCGACCTCCTCGCGCGGCTCGCCGGCGAGGGGCCCGTGCTCGAGCTCGCCGTCGGTACCGGGCGCGTCGCGCTCGCGCTCGCCGACCGCGGCCTGCCGCTCAACGGCATCGAGCTGTCCGAGCCGATGGCCGCGCGGCTGCGCGCCAAGGATCCCGACGGACGCGTCCCGGTGGTGGTCGGGGACATGGCCACCAGCGTCGCCCCGGGTGCGGGCGCCTACAGGCTCGTGTACCTCGTCTGGAACAGCATCTCCAACCTGCGCACCCAGGCCGAGCAGGTTCAGTGCTTCCGCAACGCGGCGCGGCACCTGCGCCCCGGTGGACGGTTCGTCATCGACCTGTGGGTACCGGCACTGCAGCGGCTGACACCCGGACAGGAGGCCGTGCCGGTGAGCATCGGCGAGGACCATCTCGTCTTCGACACCTACGACGTCGTCAGCCAGGAGTGCTCCTCGCACCACTACCGCACCCTCCCCGACGGCACCGTGCACCACGACGTCGGGCACTTCCGCTACATCTGGCCGGCGGAGTGCGACCTCATGGCCCAGCTCGCGGGGCTCCGGCTCGAGTCCCGGTGGGCCGACTGGGCGGGCACGCCGTTCACGGCCACGAGCGAGGCGCACGTGTCGGTGTGGCGCAAGCCCTAGCGGTCTCCTCCTGCGGCCTGCCCTCCCCCTCCCGGCCCCTCCCTGCGGTTCGAGGTATCTGCTCGCGCCTGGGTGCGACGAATCACCTCCACTCAGAGGGTGGGCCATCGATTCGAGGTATCTGCTCGCGCCCGGGTGCGACGAATCACCTCCACTCAGAGGGTGGGGGTTCGGTTCGAGGTATCTGCTCGCGCCCGGGTGCGACGAATCAACGTCATCCGCGTTCGGCGTCGCCGACCTCCTCGCGACGCTCGGCGCGGCGCCGGCGCACCTGCCACACGACGACGCCGACGACGACGAGCACCGCCACGACGACCGCCGCGCCACGACCGAAGTACGACTCGACCCTGGCGTAGGAGTGACCGGCGACGAACCCGATCGTCACGACCGTCGCGCCCCAGGCGATGCCGCCCGCGGCGTTCCACGTCAGGAACGTGGGGTAATGCATCTTCGACATCCCGGCCAGGGCCGGCATGACGGCGCGCAGGAAGGCCGTCCACCGGCCGAGGAAGACGGCGATGCCGCCCCTGCGGCCGAGCAGCTCCTGGGCGCCCGCGATCCGCGAGCGGTGCCGGTCGAAGGCGCGCAGCCTCAGCACCCGCACCCCGAGGTGGCGGCCGACCTCGAAGCCGACGCTGTCGCCGGCGATGGCGGCGAGGACGACCACGACGAGCACGGCGACGTAGGGCACGTGGCCGACGGAGGCCGCGACGCCACCGAGGACCGCGACCGTCTCGCCGGGAACGACGAAGCCGACGAAGATCGCGTCCTCGGCGAAGACGACGAGCGCCACGACGACGAGCACGAGCCACGTCGGAGCGGCCAGGAGCTGCTGCATGGCGCTGTCGAGCAGGTGGGTCACGGTTCGGCTCCTCGTGCGCTCATGGTCCGCCGGCGAACCGGTGGCCCGGGTCTGCGCGGGCCGGGACCGGCCCTGCGGGGACTCCGCGGGGACCGTCGTGGCGTGTCCCGAGTCTCGACAACGAGTCTGCACGCCCGCTGGGAGCCGCGCAGCCGTTCGGGACGCGGTCTTCAGTCCTGGCGGGTGCGTTCGCGGATCCCGAGCTGGGAGAAGGCAAGGGCACCCACGGCCACGATCGTCAGCAGGACGAGCCCGACACCGTAGGCCGGCAGCACCTTCTCGTACGTCGCGCCCAGGACGAGCGGCGGGAAGTAGCCACCGAGCCCACCGGCCGCACCGACGAGGCCGGTGACGCTGCCGACGCGCGCCGGCGGCGCGGCCTTGGCGACCCAGGCGAAGACGCCACCGGTGCCGAGCCCGAGGAAGAACGCCATCGCGACGAACGCGATCCCGGCCGGCAGCTCGAGCGGGGGCCGGAACGCGAGCACGACGGCGAGGACCGCGGTGCCGGCCAGGGAGACCCCGAGCACCGCCCGCGGACCGATGCGGTCGCTGAGGATCCCGCCGAGCGGACGGGCGAGGACCGCGGCGACGGCGAACCCGGCGGTCCGCGTGCCGGCGGCGGTGAGGTCGAAGGCGTAGACGTCCTTGAGGTAGGTGGGCAGGTACGTCGAGAAGGCGACGAAGCCGCCGAAGGCGACGGCGTAGAGGAACGACATCTGCCACGTGATCGGCAGCCGCAGGGCCGCGGTGAGCTTGGGCACGACGGGGTCCGTGTTCGGCGTCCAGGCGGGCGAGTTGCGCATGCCGAACCAGCAGATGGCGGCGGTGACGACGAGCGCGGCGGCGAGGATGACGTGGGTCGGGGTGTAGCCGAACCACGTGACGAAGCGCGGCGTGAAGAACGCCGAGAGCGCCGTGCCGCCCATGCCGGCCCCGAAGATGCCGGTGGCGAAGCCGCGGCGGTCGGCCGCGAACCAGGCGTTGACGAACGGGATGCCCACGGCGAAGGTCGTGCCGGCGATGCCGAGGAAGAACCCGACGAGCAGGAGCATCCCGAACGACCGGGCGTTGCCGGCGGCGGCGACGAGCAGGACGAACGGCACGCCGGCCAGGGTGAGGAGGGGGAACATGAGGCGGCCGCCGAACCGGTCGGTGAGCGCACCGACGGGGATGCGGCCGACCGACCCGACAAGCACGGGCGTCGCGACGAGCAGTGCCTTCTGGCTGCCGGACAGACCGAGCTGTCCCGTGTAGCGCACGCCGAGCGGACCGATGATGTTCCAGGCCCAGAACGTCACGGTGAAGGCGAGCAGGGCCAGGCCCAGGTTGCGGTTGCGGCCGGAGAGGTCCGGCCCGGTGGTTGCCGTGGTCTCGGTAGCCGTGCGGCTCATCGGGACTCCTTGTGCGGTGAGGGGTTCCAGCAGGGGTTCAAGGGGCCGGCCGGGGCCGGTCGGGTGCCGGTCAGGTGCCGGTCAGAGGACGGCGAGGTGCCGGTCACGGCCGGCGGTCGCGATCGGTCGTGCCGACGCTGCTCCAGCCGGGGCGGGCCGAGCGCGCGCCCGTCGCCGCCCGGTCCCGGGACCGGTACACGATGTAGGGACGGAAGAGGTAGTGCAGCGGCGCGGTGAACGCGTGCACGAGCCGGGTGAAGGGCCACAGGGCGAACAGGAGCATCCCGACGATCGTGTGGACGTGGAACTGGATCGGCGCCTCCTCCATCGCTGCGACGTCAGGACGCAGGAGGAACACGGACCGGAACCACGGCGACACCGACTCCCGGTAGTTGTGCGCCTCGCTGCCCGCGCCCACGCTGACGAGCGTCGTCCAGAGACCGAGGACGATCGCCGCGACGAGCAGGACGTACATGAGCTTGTCGTTCTTCGTCGTCGCCATGAAGACCGGCCCGGTGCGCCGCCGCCGGTACACGAGGATGAGGATGCCGACGAGGGTGCAGACGCCCGCGAGGCCGCCGAAGAGCAGGGCGTTGAAGTGGTACAGGCCCTCGCTCACGCCGAGCGCCTCGGTCCACGCCTGTGGCACGACGAGCCCGCCGACGTGGCCGATGAAGACGAGCAGGATGCCGAAGTGGAACAGCGGAGACCCGATCCGCAGCAGCCGCGACTCGTAGAGCTGGGACGAACGGGTCGTCCAGCCGAACTTGTCGTAGCGGTAGCGCCAGACCGTGCCGCCGACGAGGC